>CAZHID010000021.1:0-4834 GCA_964532445.1 uncultured Planctomycetia bacterium
AGGGTCGCCCGGTGCGGCTCGGCCGGCAGGCCGTTGGGCTCAGCCGCCGGGGATTTGCGGCGCGTGCCGCGGCCGCCGTCGACGAAGTCGGCCAGTTCGGCGCGCCGGAGACTGACGAAGATCGCCGTGGTGACCCGATAACTGTCCAAAAGGTTCTTGCGGCACTGGGCGAGCATGAAAGTCCCGATCACCCAGACGAGCGCCATCGCGACAATGGGCATGACCCGGGACGCCGTCCCAAGCCAGTCGACCGAGACCAGGATCCCGATCAGCGACGCGACGATGATGGCCCCGATGCTGGCCCCCACCGCATGGGCGCGGCTCATGATCGAATGCAGGCGTCCGCGGAATTCCGCATTGGACTCCTCCGTGAGCGCCGTCTCGATCAGCATCGACGCGTACCGGGGCTCGCGTTTGGACTCGATGGCGCGCGCGAAGCGCTCGTCGCCGATCTCGCGCTTCAGCCAGTCAGCCTCCCCCGCTTCCAGCCGGGGAAGGTCTTCCCGCACATAATAGGCCCGGTAGACGTTCTGTAGAACGAAGCCCAGCGGGAACCCGCCCAGGACCAGCACGCACATCAAGGACGTGTTCTTGACCGCGATGAGAAAAAGGCTGTCGTTGCCGATCAGGCAGAATGACAAAAGCACGGTGAGAAAAACATAGCCCGGCACGACGTTCCTGAACAGGTCATATTCATTCCAACGGGACAATTGCATGGGAACTCCTATCGCATTCGGGGGTAAGGCCGGTCCTAAAAACTGGGATCAGTATGGACGGTCCCCGTTAACGTCATGTTTCAGCGGTGTGAATTTGCCGCCGGAGGCTTGGCGGAAGGTCCGGGACGCGGGTTGAAGTACCCGCACTTGAGCTTCGGAAAGGCCTTCCTAACGCGTTCGATCGCCGCTTCCATCCCGAGCAGCTCCTGCTCGACACCCTCAAGCCCCAGTTCCTGAAAGTAGCGGATCGGGTCATAGTTGAGGTTGCGCCACTGGACCATGTCGACGCCCGTGTCGCCGATGAAGCGGATGAGCGCGTCGGATTCCTCGCGGCTGTCGGTGAAGCCGGGCATGGACAGGTAGTTGAGCGACACGAAGCCGCCGTGACGTTTGGCCGTGCGGACCGACTCGGTCACGTCGGCAAAGGTGTAGCCTTTGGGCTGGTAGTACCGCGAATAATACGGGTCGCGGACGCTGTTGCAGCTGACACGCACGTGCGTGAGGCCCGCGGCGAACAGCCGGTCGAGGGCCTCGGGCCGGCTCGCGTTCGAATTGACGTTGATGAAGCCTTTCGGGCTTTCCTTGCGGATGAGGCGGATCGCCTGCTCGATGACATCGGCCGCGAGCGTCGGTTCGCCTTCGCATCCCTGACCGAAGCTCACGACCGGGTCCGGTTCATTGCCGAAGTGATGCAGCGCCAGCTCGGCGATCTCCTCAGGCAGCGGCTTGAACTTGATGCGCGTCTGTGTCGACGGAAAATCCCGATTGGCCGGCTGCAGCGAAATGCATCCCTGACACTGGGCGTTGCAGACCGGAGAGGTCGGCACCGGCGCCTCGATGCGGCCCAGAAAAAAATTCTTCGCGTTCGCGCACCCGTTCACCGTCGCGCAGGTCTCGAGATGAGCGACGAGCCGGTTCTTGGGAAAAAGTTTCTTGATCCGGTCCACGCCCTTGAAGACTTTTTCGGGCGAGAGGTATTTTTCGTCATGGCGCACGTCCGCGTCCACCTTCACGGCCGTGACGTAGAAATGCCCGTCTTTGAACAGGCATGCCCCGTAAGCGAAGAGCGGCATGGCCTTTGTCCCCGCGGGCGGCTCGACGAAGGCGGCGTTGTGCGTCAGCGTGTAGCCGGGCGGGACGAACGCCGCCACGGCAAAGACAGGCTCGGGGTTTGCGGAATAGGGGTCGGAATCCAGGGTGACCTGCTTGCCGGTCTCCGGATCGAAGCCCACCGGCACCCGGTCAGGGAGCAGGAAGAGTTCGCTCGAATCCGGCAGCCGCACGAGCGGCGCGTCCTCGAGCCGGAAGAACCGGCCCGCCTTCATCCCCGCGGGCTTAAGGCCCGGAAAATTATAGACCTTCCCCGCCTTGTCGGCGAAGACCAGCTCGAACTGCCCGGTAACTTTGGAGCTTTGACCGGATCTCTTGAGGGTCATTCGTCTTCCTGCTTCACATCGTAGGAGACTTCGCCTTCCCAATCGATCTGGACCTCGACTTCGATCGGCTTGCAGCACATCTCGCAATCGATCGTGAACGACTGATGAGTTCCCCCGCTGCGGTCAACGTTCAGGGTGTTCGAAGCCCGGCAATAAGGGCAGAAAAACTCATAATTGTCTTCCAGGTCGGACATGGTCGCCTCTTTTTTATTTCTCAGAGCCTTTGACGATCTGAGAGTAGGTCCTGTCTTCGCGGTCTTGCGCCGTAAAACCTAGCGCCTTCTCCAACCGCAGGATCGCGGCCCGGGGCCCCTCGATCTCCGAAAATAATCCATGTCCCTTCAACTTATCGACCGTGACCAAACAACCCTTGAGCCGGTACGTTTCCCGGATCTTGTCGTACCGGAGCCGCAGCAGGAAACCAAGATGCAGTAAGATCTGCCGGATCGCCCTGGGATCCGCCTCCGTTTCGATCTCGAGCCTGCGCTTGATAGGTCCTTTGGTTGAAGGACCCTTGTAGGTGAGCAGCGCCTTGTCGCTTTGGGTCTGCCGGACCCGAAGCGCGCACCCGCGCTTTTTCAACCCACTCATCGCGTCGTCATAAAGGTCGTTGCGCTCCGAGTCGACACTGAGCTTCTTCGCCCCGAGCTTCTTCAGACGGGCCCTGAGCGCCGCCGGATCTTTCAGCCGATATTTGATCTCGATCTCGATCATGCTCATAAACGGTTATATTTGGTGTGCCGCCCTTTGGCCTTGGCGACGGGGTAGCGGACCGCGTTTTTCTTCATTTTGCGGGAGATGGCCTGATCGAGGTCGATCTTGAGATTGTCGGCCAGCTCAAAGAGGTACATCGCCACGTCGGCCAACTCTTCGGAGAGGGCCGCTTTTTCCTCCACGGCGTGGGCGGCGGACTCGACGTCATTTTTCCATTGGAAATGCTCGAGGACTTCGGAGGCCTCCAGCGACAGGGAGATCGCCAGGTTCTTGTGGCTATGGAACTGGGCCCAATCGCGCGCGTCGCGGAACTTTTTGATCTTCTGGGTGATGCGCTGGATCTGTGTCATGGGGATGCGCCAATTTTAGCACACCCCATGGGAAGCTCAGGGCAAAAGACCCCGCCGGATCAGGCTGAGATCATCAGGCCTTCGAAGGCGGAGAGGCCGGCTTTGGCGCCTTCGCCCATAGCGATGATGATCTGCTTGTAGGGGACGTTCGTCACGTCGCCGGCGGCGTAAATGCCTTTGACGTTCGTGCGGCACTTGGCGTCGACCAGGATCTCGCCGAACTTGCTCGTTTCGACGATCCCTTTCACGAAGCCGCTGTTCGGCAGGAGGCCGATCTGCACGAAGATGCCGTCCAGGACCTGGGTCTTGAGCTCCCCCGTCGCGCGGTCCTCGTACTCCAGGGCCGTGACTTTGGCGCCGTCGCCGACGACCTTGTTGCTGCGCGCGTTCTTGATGATACGCACGTGGGGCAGGGACAGGAGCTTGTTGACCAGCACCGCGTCAGCCTTGAGTTCGGGCATGAACTCGAACACTGTCACCGACTTCACGATGCCCGCCAGATCGATCGCCGCCTCGATGCCGGAATTGCCGCCGCCGACGACCGCGATGTTCTTCCCCTTGTAGTAGGGACCGTCGCAGTGCGGGCAGAACGCCACGCCGCGGCCGAGGTATTCCTTTTCACCTGGAACGCCCAGCTCGCGCCACTTGGCGCCGGTCGCGACAATGAGGGCGCGCGCGGTCAGCTCTTCGCCGGACGTGAGCTTCAGCTTGCGGACGCCGGCTCCGCTCTCCGCGGCCTCGGCCGGCCCGACCGTCTCGACGCGCCGGTGCTCCAGGACGTCGATCGGGTATTCCGCCAAATGTTTCGCCAGCGCCGCCGACAACTGCGGGCCCTCGGTGTACGGCACCGAAATGAAGTTCTCGATGCCCTTGGTGTCCATCATCTGCCCGCCGATCCGCTCGGCCAGGATGGCCGTTTTAAGCCCCTTGCGGGCCGTGTAGATGGCGGCCGTGACACCCGCCGGGCCTCCGCCCACCACGACCACGTCGTATCGCCCCAGATCGCGCGAGGCACCTGAGCCGGCCGCGGCGTCGCGGGTGCCGAATTCCTTTTCCAGGCGCTCCAAGAGGTCGATCAGGGCGGCTTTGCCGGAGCTCACGAGCTTGCTGCCGCTCAGAACACTTGGAACCCCTTGGATATTGAGGCGCTGGACCTCATCTTGGATGAACTCACCGTCGACCATCTCGTGAGTGAAGTCCGGGTGCAGGACGGCCATCAGGTTGAGGGCCTGCACGACGGCGGGACAATTCTCGCACGAGAGGGATACGACGGTCCGTAGACGCACGGGCCCCTTGATACGCTTGATGCGCTCCGCGATCATCGCGTCGGGCAGCTTGCCTTTGCGGTCGGAGTTGAGGATCGCCAGGACCAGCGAGCTGAACTCATGACCGCCGGGGATGCCCGTGAAGGAGATCCCGTTGGGCTTGCCGTCATAGAGGATGCTGAAGCCCGGGTTGGGGACCGTAAGCCCCGAGGGCTGGGCCGTGATGAGCGGCGAAACGGAACTCACCTCCACGAGGAGCTCGACGAGCTCCCCTTGCTTGGGGTGCCCGGAGAGGCCGTATTGCAGCGTCACTGGTTTTTCCAGCTTGGCGAAGACCCCTCTGAGTTGTGTCC
>CAZHID010000021.1:4844-19408 GCA_964532445.1 uncultured Planctomycetia bacterium
CCAACATGGCTTTGCCCTCGGGGTTCAGGGAACTTCGTTTAGATCTTACCGACCAGGTCCAGACCGGGCTTGAGCGTGCTGGCGCCGGGCTTCCACTTGGCGGGGCACACTTCGTCCGGGTGGCTGGCGATGAACTGGGCCGCCTGCACCTTGCGCATGAGCTCTTCGGCGTTGCGGCCGATGCCGTTGTCCTGAACCTCGGCGAGCTTGATCTTGCCTTCCGGGTTCACGAGGAACGTGCCGCGGTACGCGAGACCCGCTTCTTCGATGTGGACGCCGAACGCGCGGGTCAGGGTCCCGGTCGGGTCGGCGAGCATCGGGTACTTGATCTTCTTGATGGTCTCCGAGGCCGTGTGCCAGGCCTTGTGCGTGAAGTGCGTGTCGGTGCTCACCGAGTAGACCTCGACGCCCATCTTCTGGAACTCGGCGTACTTGTCCGCCATGTCGCCGAGCTCGGTCGGACACACGAAGGTGAAGTCCGCCGGGTAGAAAAAGAAGATCGCCCATTTGCCTTTGAGGTCGGCGTTCGTCACGGGCACGAATTTGTCGTTGTGGTAGGCTTGGACCTTGAACTCAGGGATGGACGTGTTGATAATTGTCTGCATGGACCGTTAGCTCCTTGTTTGGCCGCGGCGCGGGCCCGGCGGCCGGTGATCGATCGGTGAGACCACTCTACCCGATGCGGATCATTAGGTGAAATTGATTGTTTGTATGTTTTTGATAGATACGGTCTATCTATAGAAAAAGGAGGCTCGGATGGCGGTCAGTCTGCAGGCCTTCGAAGCCATCGTCCAGGAAGAGCTGAAGAAGCTGCCTAAGGTCTTACGGGACCGGCTCAAGAACGTCATGCTCGTGATCGAGTAGGGCCCTCCCCCCCCGGCCGGCGGGGACGAGCTCACCGGGCTCTACGAGGGGGTCCCCCTCACCGAGCTCACGGTCGACCACGCCACGGACCCGCCCGGGATCATCACCCTATTCAAGGAAGAGATCGAAACCGAGGCTGAGGAGGAAAAGGTCGACCTCAGGACCCACATCCGCCGCGTCCTCCGCCACGAGGTCGCCCACCATTTCGGCATTTCCGACGAGCGCCTCGAGGACCTCGGAGAATACTGACTCTAGCCAGCCGAACGAAAAAACCGGCCGCCCTTTTCAGAGCGGCCGGTTTTTTTCTCGGCGGATTGGTGGAGGCGGTGGGAATCGAACCCACGTCTCCGGCTGTCACAAGCGTAGCCTCTACATGCTTAGTCGCGTCTACTTCGTTTCACCGGCTGCGCCTCCGACGGACAGGAATCACAACGGCTAGCCTTCACTTAATCTCGCCCAACAGCCAGCAGGCGCTGCTATCGGACCAGTCCGCTGATTACGCCAGACATCACCCTCGCGGACGCGGGTGGCTGACGGTCACCCGGTATTAGCGGGCGACGGGGCTCATCACAGGAAGCCGGAACGCCGGCACCTGGAACGAGTTCAAGCGCGTATTTTTCGCGTTTGTATTGTGCAAGGTGTTTTAGGAGGCCTCCCTGCAACCTCCGCATGGCCACTACGCGAACAACGACCGGATCGATACCAGTCGCCCCCGAGACTTTGAAATATTCTAGCGCCGGAACCGCTCTTTGATCGCGCGGTCGGTTTCGCGATCGTTGAGCTTCTTCTTGATGTCGTCCCGGCGGTCATGGACCTTCTTGGACTTGGCGACCCCGATGTCGCATTTAATCAGCCCGTTCTTGAAGTATATGCTTAACGGCACCATGGTCAAGCCCTTTTGGGTCAGAAGACCGAAGTAGCGCTTGAGCTCCTTGCCGTGCAGGAGCAGCTTCCGCGGCCGGGTCGGCAGGTGATTGTGAATGTTCCCCTGTTCATAAGGCCCGATGTGGACCGCGTGCAGGAAGAGCTCGCCCTTCTCGAACCGCGCGTACCCTTCCGAGATCTGACACAGCCCCGCGCGCAGCGACTTGACCTCGGTCCCGGTCAGCACGATCCCCGCCTCCCGGGTCTCCAGGATCTCGTAATAATGGTTCGCCTGCCGGTTGGTGGCGATCCGCTTGTCATTGGGTCCCTGATCGGGGTACTTCGTCTTAGCCATGGCTGGCATTATACCCCGTAAAAACTGGTGCGGAAGGAGGGATTTGAACCCTCAAGCCTTGCGGCACAGGCTTCTGAGACCTGCGCGTATGCCAATTCCGCCACTTCCGCAAAAGAGATGAGAACGAACGGCCCTGATGTCTTGAGACCGCGCGCGACGAAAAACTAACGAGCCGATCCGGCAGTGGCGGCCGGAGCGGCGGGAGAAACGATCGCAAAGCGAGCGTCCTGAATGGTCTGCTCGCGCTGACCGATGACCGTGACCAGCCAGTTCATCAGCACGAGCAGGATGCCCGCGACGGTGACGGCGATCACGGTGATCAGGACTTTTTTCTGAAGCGTGTACGCCTTGTTGAACCAGACGAGCGGCAGCGCCAGAAGCCCGACGATCAGGAGCAGGATCGCGATGACCCGGGTGTCCTGATACCAGGGGAGCCGCCCCGGCGCCGAAGCGTTCAGCTTGAGCTTCGGATCCGGGTCGGAGTTGGGGTTCATCGGGTTCCTGGAGGTCCGCTTACTTGATGTAGTTGGTCTTCTTGACGGTGTCCGTTGACGACGCGGAGCTCGAGCTCGCGGAGAGCTTGTCGAGGGCCTGCATCAAACGGGCTTCGGCGTCGGCCTTGGCGCGGTTGGCGGCGTCCATCTGGGACGCGTACGAACGCTGCTGGTCCTGAAGGCTCGCGATCTCGCGGTTCTTCGACTCGACCTGGCTCTGGAGGTTGTTGATCTTGGAGTTCAACGCGTCGATGTCGGACTGGTAGTTGTTGCGGCCCGCGGCGCAGCCGGAAGCGACGAACGCGATGGCGAGAACGAGGAAAACCTTCTTCATGGAACGAACCTCCCTTGATAAAATTGCCGGACATCCCCTGGGGGCCACCCCCAAAAATGTTTGCGTATTCTACACCCCGCCCCAAGCGAAGTAAATAGACCCGCCCGGGCCCGGCTCGAGTCGAGGAACGGAAAAGGCTAGAGGGTGTTGGAGTCTTTGAGGACGTAAAGGGGGCGCTGGCGGACTTCGGTGTAGATGCGGGACACGTAGTGCCCCACCACCGAAAGCATGAGAAGCTGCACCCCGCCGATGAAGAAGATCGCGATCGTGAGGGACGTCCACCCCTGAGGCGTGGAGTTGAAAAAAAGCTTCGAGATCACGCTGTACGCGAGCCCCAGGATGCTCAGCCCCGCGATCGCGAACCCGAGATAGCCTGAGAGCCTGAGCGGAAAGTCCGAGAACGACGTCACCCCGTCCAAGGCCAGCCGGATCAGTCTGCCGAGCGAGTACTTGGCCTTGCCGGCGAACCGCTTATCGCGGTCGTACGCGAGGGCTGTCTGGCGGAACCCGGCCCACGCGCGGATCCCCCGCACGAAGCGGTTGCGCTCGGGCATCCGGCGGAGCACGTCCGCCACACGCCCGTCCATGAGGCAGAAGTCGCCCGTGTCGAGCGGAATATCAATGTCCGAGATCCGCTCCATGAGCCGGTAAAAAAGAGCGTAGCACGCCTTCAGAACCGGGCCTTCCTTACGGTTCTTGCGGACCGCGTACACGACCTCCCACCCTTCCGCGTGCCGGGCCAGGAGGTCCGGGATGAGCTCAGGCGGGTCCTGCAGGTCCCCGTCCATGACGACCACACGGCGGCCGTGGGCGTGCTCGATGCCCGCGGAAACGGCGACCTGATGACCGAAGTTGCGTGAAAAGCTCAAGTATTTGACGCGGGGGTCGCGCGCGGCGGCTGCGCGGACCTGGTCGAGGGTGCCGTCGCGGCTGCCGTCATCGACGAAGATCACCTCGGAGGATGGAAGCTTCAGTAAATCAAGAACGGCGGTGACCCTGCGCAGAAGCTCAGGGAACACCGCCGTCTCGTTGAAGACCGGGACCACGATCGAAAGATCAGGCCCGGAGGACATATCAGGATTTTTTAGAACAGAAGCACCGCGGCCGCGATCGTGGTGGTGTAGCCACCCTTTTCGACGACGGCGGACTGGGTGCAGTTCATGGTCTTGTAGACCTTGTCGTGCAGCTTGAAGGATTCTTCCTTCTCGTCCCAGCTCTTGTCCTCATCAAAGTCGATGCCGAGCGTCGTCGCGAGCATCGCGGCGGCCAGGTCCTCGGCCTCGTCGCCCACTTCCTTTTCGGTCTTGCCGAAGGTGTGGACTTCGCTGAGGTAACCGTAATCGTCGGTGTTCGAGGGCAGCGCGACGCCGATGGATGACGCGACGAAGCGGCGCGGCTCGTTGGAGCTCGAACGGGCCATGACCGCGAACGTGATCATACCGGGAACGATCTCTTTCATGCCTTCAGCGCGGGAGAGGATCTTGCAGTTCGCGGGATAGATCGAGGAAACGTAGACCAGGTTGCTCTTTTCGATGCCGGCGTCGCGCAGGGCCATCTCAAAGGAGCGAAGTTCATAGCGGTGGTGTCCGACGCCCTTGGTGAAGAACATCTTCTTGGGGACGAACATGTTGTGATGCAGCGCAAATGCGGGCTGCGTCGCTTCAAGGGCACCGTTCTTAGCTGTCATTTTTTCTCCTGTGAAAAATTCGCGACGACAATCTCAAAATAGTATTGCAATTCAACAAACGCGTCAAGAAAAAATCAGGTGTTCCGGACCTGTGCCGGATCAGCGGCCGGCCGGGCCCCGGTCGTAGGTCAGGGACAAAAAGCCCAGTCGGCCGACGCGTATACGTCCGACGCGATCCTGGAGGCGTCTTTTTGTTCCGCCGCGGACGCGGGAGCGGGCGCAAAAGCCGTGTCCCAACTCTCTTCGAACGCGCGCGCGATCCGCAGGGCCATATCGGCCGCGTCGCCGGGGAGCTGGACGGAGGTTTGATGCAGGAGCCGGCCGTTCTTGCGGCGCTGACTGGACCCGACGGCCTTGTTCCCCCGCCACTCGATGTCGCAGGACACCGGCTCTTCGAAGCAGACCCGGTCGTTCTTCCCCCGTCCGCTCAACGGCGAAGCGCATTTCGTGAACGCGAGGCCCGCGAAAAGCGGTTCGAGAGCGCTCAGGATCACGGCATGAACGGCACGGTAGGAATCGCTCACGCCGCCGGCGAACCGCTCGTGGTTCTCAGGAAGGCTCAGGCTCAGCGTCAGATCGGCGCCGTGCGGGACCAGGCCACCGCCCGTCGGGCGGCGGACCACGGGGATCTTTTTGTCGGCGCAATGATGGTCGCGGACGGTTTTTTCAACGCTTTGGAAGTAGCCAATAGAGAAGGAGGGCCGGGACCACCGGTAGAAACGAAGGATGGGCGCCGCGTCCGCCGGCGCGTCGAGCAGCGCCGTGTCGAACGCCATGTTCCAAACCGGCTCCTCCGGCGCGGAGAGCGGGATGAGACGCCAAACTTCAGGCATCACGGGGTCCGGCGGTCAGGCGCAGCAGGTGTTGGAAGTCGTGAGATTCGCGTCGGCCAGCTTGGGAGCGGAACCCGCGGCCGGGGTCCAGCGCAGGTTCGGCTTGCGCGCGGCGAGCACTTCGTCGATGCGCTTGATGGGCGTCCTGGTCGGCGCGTCGAGCACCGCCTGGGGGTTCGTCTCCGCCTCGTGCGCGATCTCGATCATGACATCGGCGAACTTGTCGAGGACCTCTTTGGATTCCGTCTCGGTCGGTTCGATCATCATCGCCTCTTCCACGATCATCGGGAAGTAAACGGTCGGCGCGTGCAGGCCGTGGTCGAGCAGGCGCTTGCCGATGTCGAGCGCGCGCACACCGCCCTTGGCCTTCTGCTTCTTCGCGGAGCAGACGAACTCGTGCATGCAGTGCTCGTCGTGCGGCAGGTCGTAGTGCTTGGCGAGACGTGCCTTGAGGTAATTGGCGTTCAGGACCGCGTTCACGGAAACTTCCTTGAGCCCCTGAGCGCCGAGCGCCTTGATGTAGCAGTACGAGCGCAGGAAGGCGCCCGCGTTGCCGTAGAAGGACCGGAGACGCCCGATCGAGTGGGGCAAGTCGTAGTCCCAGGTGAGCTGTCCGCCGGGCGCGTCTTTGAGACGCGGGTACGGGAGGAACTTTTCAAGGTGTTTCTTGACGCCGACGGGACCGGAACCGGGACCGCCCGCGCCGTGGGGCACGGCAAAGGTCTTGTGCAGGTTCACGTGCACGACGTCGAAGCCCATGTCGCCGGGGCGCGCGATGCCGAGCAGAGCGTTCATGTTGGCGCCGTCGTAATAGACCTGACCTCCGGCCGCGTGGACGATCTGCGTGACCTGCTTGATGTTCGTCTCAAAGATGCCGAGCGTGCTGGGATTGGTGAGCATGAAGCAGGCTGTGAGCGGACCGACCTTGGCCTTCAGGTCGTCGATGTCGACGCGGCCCTTGGCGTCCGTCTTGACCGTCACCACTTCGTAACCGCAGAGCGCGGCGGAAGCGGGGTTCGTGCCGTGCGCGGAGTCGGGCACGAGCACCTGCGTGCGCTTCTGACCGTTGGCCTTGTGGTACGCGCTGATCATGAGCAGACCCGCGAACTCGCCGTGCGCGCCGGCGGCCGGCTGCAGCGAGAACGCGTCCATACCTAAGATCTCGCCCAGCTGGGACTCGAGCTCCCGGATGATCTGGAGCATCCCCTGCACCTGGGTCTCGGGCTGGTACGGATGGATGCGGCCGTAGAACGGCCAGGAAGTGATCTGGTCGTTCACCTTGGGGTTGTACTTCATCGTGCACGACCCCAGCGGATAGAAGTTGGTGTCCACGCAGAAGTTCTGCTGGGACAGCCGCGTGAAGTGACGCACGACGTCGAGTTCCGCCGATTCCGGCAGGTGCGTGCCGGTCTTGCGGACCGAGGCCTTCGGAAAATACTTCGACGCGTCGAAGCCTTTTTCCGGCGCCGGAAGATGATCGCCCTGATTGAGGGATTTTTTTTCAAAAATGAGTTTGCTCATGAGCTTTCCTTAAGCCTTCCGGATCGCGTCGGCGAGACGGTCGATCTCTTCGTCAGTGCGCTGTTCGGTGACCGCGACCAGGTGGGCGTTCTGCCAGTCCTTGCGGAAGCGGCCCAGATGGAGAGGGCCGATGATCCTTTCCGCTTCGAACGCCTTGGCCAGCGCCTTGGGGTCCTTGTCGATCGAGAGCGTGAACTCGTTGAAGAACGCCGCGCCGGCCATAGGCCTCACTCCCGGGAGCTTCGTCAGCTTGTCAAAAGCCTTGTGGCTCTGCTGAACGTTGAGCTCACCCATGCGCCGGAAACCGTTCGGCCCGAGCGTCGCGAGGAAGATCAGGCCTTTGAGCGCGCAGAGCATGTGGTTCGTGCAGATGTTGGACGTCGCCTTCTCGCGGCGGATGTGCTGTTCGCGTGCCTGGAGTGTGAGGACGAAGGCGCGCTTGCCTTCCTTATCCTGTGTCATGCCGCTGATCCTGCCGGGGAGTTTGCGCATATGCGCTTCCTTCACGGCGAAAAAGCCGAAGTGCGGGCCGCCGAACGCGGGCGGGTTGCCGAGCGGCTGGCCGTCACCGACCGCCACGTCCGCGCCGGTCTCACCGGGCGGGGTCAAAAGACTTAAAGAGAGAGGGTTCACGCACGCGATCACGAGCGCGCCGGCCTCCCGGGCAATGCTGCTCAGGTCGGCCGTGTCTTCGACATAGCCCAGGAAGTTCGGGTTCTGGTACACGACGCAGGCCGTGTTGGAGTCGGTGAGCTTCTTGAGCGAATCCAGTCCGGGCTTGCCGCCCTGATGCCGCGCGACCGCTCCTTCATGCACCTCGATACGGTCTTCAGCGAATCCAGACCGGTCTTGCCGCCCTGATGCGGCGCGAGGACGATCTCGCAAGGGATGTCGGAAAGGTAGGTGCGGACGGTCTGGATCGTTTCGGGGTGTAGGAGCTCCGAGAGAACGACCTTCTTACGTTCGGACCCGCGCAGCGCGAGAAGCACCGCTTCCGCGACGGACGTCGCGCCGTCGTACATGGACGCGTTGGACACGTCCATCGCGGTGAGCAGGCAGATCATGGTCTGGTATTCGTAGATAGCCTGCAGGGTTCCCTGGCTCGCCTCGCCCTGGTACGGGGTGTAGGCCGTGATGAACTCGCCGCGCGTCGCCAGATGGCCCACGATCGCGGGAATGTAGTGGTCGTAGACGCCCGCGCCAAGGAAGCAGGCGTTGCGGTCGGCGTGCTGGTTGCGCTGGCCGCGCTTCTTGAGGTCGCCCAAGAGCTCCATCTCGGACATGCCGCCCGGGAGCTTGAGGCCGGCGGGGCCGACGCGCAAGTCGGCCGGAATTCCAGAGAGAAGGTCCTCGAAGCTCTTCACACCGATGGTGCGGAGCATTTCGAGCTTGTCGGCTTCAGTGTTCGCTACGTATTGCATGGATCAGCCTTATTTGATCGGTTCGTTCGATTTTTTCTGGAAATATTAGTGAGCGTGGTGCTTCACTTCGTCGTATTTCTTGGCGTCGAGCAGGTTCGCCAGCTCCGCCGGGTTCGACAGCTCGATCTCGAACAGCCAGCCGTCGCCGTAGGCCGACTGGTTGACGACGCCGGGGTCGGAGGCGACTTTGTCGTTCACCTTCGTGATGGTGCCTGAGACCGGTGAGTAGATGTCGAACGCGGCCTTGACCGACTCGATCACCATGCAGGATTCCTTCTGCTTCACGACGCGGCCGACCTTCGGCAGTTCGATGAAGACGACGTCCGAGATCTCGCGCTGGGCGTGGTCGGAGATGCCGACGACACCCTTCGAGCCTTCGGCGCTGATCCATTCGTGCGATTCCAAATATTTGAGCTTTGAGAGATCGATCGCCATTTTTTTATCCCTTCGTTTTAGAAAAAGTTCCGTGCGTGCAAAATTTATAAGTGCCGGATCGGCGTGAACGGCAGCTTCACGACCTCGATGGGGACGCGCCGGCCATGCGCTTCCATCTCGAGCTTCGTCCCGACGGCCGCGTGCTCCGCGGCGACGTGCGCGATGCCGATGCCGACTTTGAGCGACGGCGAGTACGTGCCGCTGGCCGCCTTGCCGACGGGCTTGCCGTCCTTGAGGATCGTGTAGCCGTCGCGGGCCGGCGCCTTGTCGTTGACCTTGAAGCCGACGACCCGCTCCTTGATCCCGGCCTTCTTGGCCGCGAGCGCCTGCTTGCCGACATATTCCTTCGCGCTCGTCACGAGCCAGCCGAGACGGCCGTCGTACGGCGTGCGTGTCTCGTCATATTCGTGGCCGTAGAGCCCGTTCCCCGCTTCGAGGCGCAGCGTGTTGCGCGCGCCGAGGCCGCACGGGACGAGACCGAATTTTTTGCCTTCGGTGACGAGGCGGTCCCAGATGGGACCGAGAAGCTCAGGTCCGGCGAAGATCTCGAAGCCGTCCTCGCCCGTGTAGCCGCTGCGGGAGATCCACGCGCGGTTGTCGGAGCCCTCGAGCGGCTTGAACGCGTAGTAACCGAGGTCCTTGGCGCGCTTGTCGAACAGCGCGTCCACGACATCCACGGCCTTCGGGCCCTGGACCGCGATGCAGCCGCAATGGTCGCTGAAGTCGGCGACGACCGCGTCGGGGCGGGCGTACTTCTGAAGATGCTTCTCGACCTTGGCGATATTGGACGCGTTCACGATCAGATAAAAACTGTCGAAGCTGTCGCGATAAATGATGATGTCGTCGAGGATGAAGCCCTGTTCGTTGAGGACGACCGTGTACTGCATCTTTCCGTCGACGAGCTTCGTGAGGTCGGTCGGCACGACGGACTCGAGGAAGGCCAGCGCGCCCGCTCCCTTCACCGCGATCTCACCCAGGTGCGACACGTCGAAGATGCCGACGCCGTTACGGACCGCGAGGTGCTCTTCCATGATGGACGTGTACTGGATGGGGAGCTCATAACCGGCGAACGGCACGATCTTGCCTCCGAGCGCGACGTGGCGGTCGTAAAGCGGCGTGCGTTTGAGCGGTGTTGCAGTGGTGGTCATGGGTCCCGATGCCGGTTAATGCCTGGACAAAATAAGTGGAATCGAAGCCGCTAAATTAGCATAAACGCGAAACACGGACTAGATGTTTTTTGGCCGTCCGGACGAGCTTTTTGGGGTCGGTGAGCCCGGCCGGTCCGAGGCGCGGAAAAACTCCCAGAACGGGGCATCCAGCCAGCTCCGCGATGACCTTGGGGTTGGTCTTTTCGGCCAGGCCGGCCGGGGCAGGGCGGCCGGAAGAGCCCGGCTCCCGCGCGTCGGTGTTGAGTACGATACCGGCCAGCTTCACACCCCTCATCCGGGCGGCGCGGACCGTGAGCAGGCTGTGATTGATCGCGCCAAGACCCAGCCTCGAAACGACGATCGCCGGAAAGCCGAGCTCCTTGGCCGCGTCCAGGCAGTCGTAATCCTTCGTGATGGGCACGAGCGCGCCGCCGATCCCCTCGACGACCCAGAAGTCATGCCGGTCCCACAGACCGGCGCGTCCGAGACGCTTCACCCAGCCCCGAGGGTTGAAACGGCGCTCTTCGAGCTGAAGCGACGCATACGGGGCGAGCGGGTGCTTGAAGTAAAAAGGTGTGATCTCGTCGCGCGTTTCCGCGACGCCCGAAGCTTTTTTTAGAAAAAGCGTGTCACTGTAGCTTCCGCTCGCGAACGGTTTCATGACCCCGGCGTCCTTCCCTTCGGCACGCAGGAGCGCCGCGAGCGCCCCGGCGACAACCGTCTTCCCCACCCCCGTGTCCGTCCCCAGGACAAAAATACCTTTCATTTATTCCGACCTCCGGACTCAAACCTTCTCTCTTGAGGCTGAATGGAACGTTCCATGATCGTTTCGATCGAACGTTGGACGGCGGCGCAAAGTTCACGGATCTGCGCGTCGGTGAAACTGAATGGGGGCATCAAAACGATCACATTTCCGAGCGGGCGGATGATGACGCCGTGTTTACGGGCTTCGCGGCAGACTTTGGCGCCGACTTGAGCTTCGATCGGGAAGGCTTTTCGGGTTTTTTGGTCTTGAACGAGTTCAATGCCGACCATCATACCTTTTTGGCGGATCTCGCCGACGTTCGGCTGGGCCGCGATCTTTTTGAGCTCGTCCGCCAGCAGGGCGGTTTGGCGACGGGCACGGGCAAGGACGCGCTTTTTCTTGAAGTATTCGAGGTTCGCGGCCGCGGCGGCGCAGGCCAAGGGGTTGGCGGTGTACGTGTGGCCGTGGAAGAAGGTCTTGAATTCATCGTACCTTCCTAGAAAAGCGTCATAAATACGATCGGTCGCGAGCGTCGCGGCAAGCGGCAGGTAGCCGGCGGTGATCCCCTTCGCCAGGCACAGGAGGTCGGGGCTCACGCCTTCCTGCTCGCACGCGAACATCGTCCCGGTGCGGCCGAAGCCGGTCGCGACCTCGTCGAGGATGAGCAGCGTGTCGTACTTTTTGGCGAGGGCAGCGATGCGCTTCAGGAAACCGCGCGGCTGCATCAGCATCCCGGCGGCGCCTTGGACCAGCGGCTCGAGCACGATCGCGGCGACTTTATGGCGGTGCTTCCGGAGGACCTTTTCCACCCGGTCGGCGCAGAACTTGGTGTAAGCCTCCTCATTCCCTATGAAGGCGTCCCGGTAACGGTACGGCGCCGGAGCGGCGAAAGTCTTGAACAGGAGCGGTCCGAAGATATCGTGAAAAAGCTGGATACCACCCACGCTCACCGACCCGACCGTGTCACCGTGGTACGCGTTTGTGAATTTGAGAAAAGTTCGCCTGGTCTTCACGCCTTTGAGCTGCCAGTACTGGTACGCCATCTTGAGCGCGATCTCGACCGCCTCGGAACCGGAATCCGAATAAAAAACTTTCGTGAGGCCCTTGGGTGCGATCGCGATGAGCTCCTTGGACAGGATCGAGGCGGGTTCGTTCGCGAGACCGAGATAGGTCGAGTGGGCGATCTTGCCGAGTTGTTTCCGGACGGCGCGGTCGATCTCGGGCACGCGGTGGCCGTGCGTGTTGCACCAGAGCGACGAGACGCCGTCCAGGTAACGGCGGCCGTCCGAGTCGATCAGGTACGACCCCTGCCCCCGCTCGATCACGAGGGTGTCCGGGTCAGCGGTCCAGTCCCGCATCTGGGTGAACGGATGCCAGACGTATTTTTTGTCCCAACTGATGAGCTGACGGGACCGAAGGATCTTCGCGCTCACAATAGCCCCTTTAGGACTTCGATCAGGCGGTCGATGTCGGCTTCGGTGTGTTTGGCGGTCACGGTCAGCCGGATGCGGTCGGTCCCCTTCGGCACGGTCGGAGGACGAATGGCGACGCCGAGGATGCCCGCTTCCCGCAGGCGGTCGGCCAGCTCCACCGTGCGGCGGGTGTCGCCGATCAGGATCGGAATGATGGGGCCTTCGGAAGCGCCGAGATCGAGACCGAGCCCGGAGAGTTTTTTTCTCGCGTAGGCGGCGCGGTCCCAGAGGCTAAGCCTCAAGTCGTCGGTCGCTTCGATCCGGTCGAGCGCGGCGAGCGCGGCGCCGCAGACGAGCGGCGAGACGCCGGTGGTGTAAATAAAGGTACGCGCCTTGTTCACGAGGTAGTCGATGAACGTTTGGGATCCGGCGGCGAACCCGCCTTGGCTTCCGAGCGACTTCGACAGAGTGCCGACAACGGCGGTGACCCGACCGGCCAGGCTCTTGCCGCCGTGCTTCATCCCGTCCTCATGGAGAAGGCCGCGGCCTCTTTCGCCGTACACGCCAAGCGCGTGCGCTTCGTCCACGAGCAGCATCGCGCCGGCGCGCTCACAGGCCTCGGCCATCCGCGCGAGCGGCGCGCGGTCGCCGTCCATGCTGAAATAACTGTCCGTCACGACGAGCCGGCGGCCCGTGCAGGGCTTGGCCAACAGCTCCTCGAGCCGTTCCGCGTCCGCGTGCGTGACCACCCGCAACTTCGCGCCCGAGAGCCGCGCGCCGTCCACGAGCGACGCGTGCGCGTACCGGTCCACGATCACCTCGTCATCAGGTCCGACCAGCGCCTGGATCACGCCGAGATTGGCTTGAAAACCGGAAGGAAAGATCAATGCCGCTTCGGTCCCGACCCACGCGGCCAGACGCCGCTCGATCTCGCCGTGCGGGCCGAGCGTTCCCGACACGAGCCTCGACGCCCCCGCCCCGGTCCCCCACGCCGTCGCCGTCCCCCTCGCTCCGCGGGCGGACTCGGCATCGCAAGCACGGCCCAGCTAATCGGTGGATGCAAAGTTTATGCGCTCCCGGCCGGCGCTATTGCCGCGGGGGCCTTGAGGGCTGGGGGGCGTGCGAAGGGTGCGGAGCAGGCCGTCTTGCCGGAGGCCTTCCAGCTCCCGGGCGAAGTCGGGGATCATCCGCAACAGGCGGAGGAGGTCAGACGAACGCGGTCTTCGGGCTTGTCCGAATCCGGCTTCGAGACACAGCCCGTGCCGCCGCCGACCTCAAAGCCGAGGTCCCGGAGCATCTGGAGGTCCTGTGTCGAGTTGCGGCCGAGCGTCGTGAGGTAATTGCCTAGGATCAGGCCGTTGGCACCCGCACCCATCGCCATCGCCTGAAGGTCGCGCAGGTTCACTTCGCGGCCGCCGGCGATCTTGATCGTGCTGTGCGGAAGGATGAGACGAAAAAGAGCGATGTATTTGATGATCTCCATCGGCTTGAGGGGCTCCAGCCCGGCGAAAGGCGTCCCGGACCGGGGGTTCAGGATATTGAGCGGCACACAGTCGGCCTTGATCTTCTTGAGCTCGAACGCGAGCTCCAGACGCTGGACCGGGGTCTCGCCCATTCCGAGAATTCCGCCCGAACACGGGTAGATGCCGTACTCCTGGACCATCTGAACGTGGTTCACGCGGTCCATGTAGGTGTGGGTCGAGACGACCTTGTCGAAATGGCTCTGGCAGGCCTCGAGGTTGTGATTGTTGCGAAAGAGCCCCGCTTCCTTGAGGCGCTGGACCTGTTCCGGTGTCATGAAGCCGAGCGAGCAGTCGACCATGAGCTTCATCTCGGAAGCGATGCGGCGGACGGCTTCGACGATGGTCTCGAAGTCCTTGTCCACGGTCTGGCCCCAGCCGCTCGTGACGATGCAGAATTCGGTCGCGCCGGCGGCCTCGGCCTCCTTGGCCTGTTCGAGCATGCGCTCAACACCGATGAGCGAGTAGATCGGGGAATCCGTTTTGTAATGGGCGGACTGGGTGCAGAATTTGCAGTCCTCGGAGCAGGCGCCGGACTTGGCGTTCGTGAGCGCGCAAGCCTCGACCTTGGCGCCTTTGAACTTGGCACGCACTTCATTGGCGGCGGCGGCCAGGTACGGGATCTGATCGGCGGGGGTGTCGAGGAGGCGGACGGCCTCGTCCTGGGTGATGTCGCCTCCCGCAAGGACCTTGGCCCGGACACTGAGGATCAGATCCAGCATGATTTTCTCCCGGATATCGGCGGACGATGAAGGAAAAACGGGTATTTTTCGCTGAACAATTCGAGTTCGCGAAAGCCTGTGGTATCTACTGTAATTTTAGCGGGGTTGATTGTCAACCTGTGAGCGCAGGGTGGTTGACAATGGCCGGGGGACGGCCGGAACGGGCCCCGGCAGAGACGTTAAGCCGAGGGGGCCGAGGGAGACGGAGG
>CAZHID010000021.1:19418-19799 GCA_964532445.1 uncultured Planctomycetia bacterium
GTCCGATAGGACCGGTCTAAGGCTTCTAGGCCGAAGGAGAGGAGGGCGGCGGGACCGAGGGTCCCGAGGGGGGCAGCGGCGCGGGACCTGAAGGAGGTTGAGGACCGGAGCCTTCCGCGCGCTTCTTGTCGCGGTACTTCTTCATGTAGTCGCGCATGTAGTTCCGGTAGTCTTCCAAATGTGTCTGACGGTAGGCGCGGATCTTGTCGGGGTTGCGCTGACGCCACTGGCGCGAACGCTCGCGCTGGGTCTTGAGCCACTCTTCGCCCTTGGACTCATCGTATTTGAAATAGTCGGGGTGCTTCTCGCGCCATTCCTTCATGCTGGCCAGCTGGCGGGCGTGCTGGCACTCGGCCTTGGAGCAGACCTTCTGACGCTTGG
>CAZHID010000022.1:0-6365 GCA_964532445.1 uncultured Planctomycetia bacterium
CGCGAGCGTTGACTTGAGCCTGACGCCGGACGCGCCGAAGCTTTTTGACGCGGCGTTCAAGGCCATTTTGGGATCTTCCGGCGCTCAGCAGGCGACGGGCATCGCGACCGGATTCTTCGCGGGCCTGATCACTCAAGCGCAAGGCGCGATCGCCTCGGCTTTGACGCCCGCCCCGACGAACACCGGAAAGGGAAGTCCCGCTCCTGCCGGGACCGGCGTTCAGACCCCGCCCGCGGCCGGACAGACCGCCGCAACTCCCGCCGGTCAAACGCCTCCGGCTCAGACGCCCGGCACAACCCCGACGGTCGCTCAAGCCCCGGCTTCCGGTACGGCAGCCCCCGTGGTGCCGGGTCAAACCCCTTCGTCAACGTCAGGCACCACGACACCCCAGACCTCACCTTTGACGGCGATGAGCGGCATCGCGCAGCTCACGCCGGCGCTGCAGACGGCGATCGCGAACATCCAGACCGCGATCGCCTCAGGGACGCCGCTCACCCCGGCGCAAGTCCAGACCCTGTCGCTGATCGTCAATATCGGAGCCGCGCTCAGCCGTGCCGGCGTTTCCCAGCAGCCTGCCACGGCAGGCTCTTCTCACGCGATCGCCGGCGTGATCCAAAAAGCCTTCAGCACCCCCGGTGTCACGACAGGCCAGTTGACCTCCGCGTTCCAGGCGGCGTTGTCGGGCTCTGCCGGCGGCACGACACAAAAAGAGATCATGGCCAAGGCACCGTCCCAGGCGACTTCGACCTCGGCCATGATGGCCGCCTTTCAAGCGGCTCCGGCACGGATGATCCAGGCCGCCGGTGCCGCCGCAAGGACGCAGGCACGGCCCGGTGCCGGGTCGGCTCCTTCCTCGGGCAGCGGGACCGCCCGCGCGCCGGAGACGGCCGCCTCCGCTCCTGCCGCCCCGAACCGCACCGACCGTCCGACGGTCGCTTCAAATACCGTTCAACGGCCGAGCGCCTCTTCCTCACCCGTTTCAAGGCAGGTGAGCACATCCGAAGGTCCTGTGGTCCGCTTAGAAAGCAAGGCCACGCCGATGGAGCGGTTCACGAACGCCTTCCAATCAGCGCTCACGAACCTGACGGGCGGTGTCTCCACTTCCAGCAATTTGGCCGCCAACCTGACCACCGCTGCCGCTCCTTTGACCGCGCAACCGGCCGTTGACGCGTCTCTGGGCACCGATCAGTTGTCCTCCGCCGTGCCGGCCGCCGCTGTCGCGCAGGTCTCGCCTGAGCAGGCGATGGCCGGGATCCCGGAGATCGGCGGCGCGAATGTCGCCCCGAACGCCGCCGCCCAGGCGCCGGTCCTGCCCGCGGCCACCGCCGACACCACCGCGCGTTTGGCCGAAGTCCGCTCCGCCGGGTCCGCAACGCCCGAAACCACCCGCGCGGCCCTCGCCAACATCACCGGCGGACCCGCGCCCGTTTCGACGGTCAACCAGATCATGCAGGGCGTCTCCATGCCGAACGCCGCCGCGAACACTCCGATCTCAGGCGAGGTCCAGAACCTGACCGGCGTCGCCGAACGTCAGATAACGGGTGTGGACGTTCCGCAGCTGGCCGCGAACCTGGAAGCTTCGATGAAGAGTGTTCCGCAGAGCGAGCTTCTGAAGTTCGCGGTCGGAGCGGGCGTGATCGCCGGCCAACTCAAACCCGCGATGCTCGACGGCGCTTCGCGAGGCGAAATGTTCGTGAGTAATGTCAATACGATCAGCGGTCTCATGGACACCTGCAGCTCCTGCATAATCATGGCCCTTCAAAGCTCCGCTCTTCCGGCCGTGTCGAATGACCTCAATAAGAGCATCGTCACGGATGCCATGGCTTCCTTCCAGAAGGCGCTGGCCGATCCCGCCACGACCACGGAGGCCAAGGCGGCGATCCAGCAGTTCATGACCAAGCTTGATCAGGCGATCAAAGGCGGCGATGCCGGCGCTCACACGGCCGGATCTCCGTCCAAAGCCCTTGCTGGAACCGCGCTCAACGAAGCGGTCGCCTCAATGGCCGCCGAAGCCCGCTTCTTCACCGACCCCGCCGGCAAACCGATCCTGCAGGCCGCCGCTGAAGCGATCAAGTCCAACTGGTCGATGACGGGCCACACCCCGTCGTCGGGCGATCTGATGATCGTCGATTCGCTGGCCAAGGGATCTATGACAGAGATCAAGGCTCAGAACTTCTTCACCAACGTGGCCGGCAACTGGGACGCGATCCAGGGCAGCCCGTCGCTCAAACAGGCCTTCGTCGAACAGGCCGGCAAGCTTCTCGCCGGTAAGCCTGAACTTGCCAACGCGGTCAAAGCACTTTTGAACGCCCCTGATGCGGCTTCCATGACCGATATCGCGTCCAAGATCGATCAGCGGCTGGGGCTCACTGGTACAGCGTCGATCGCCAGCCTGTTCTCCAACAGCACTTCGATCACCCAGTTCGCCCAGCAACCGCAGGCGCCGGGTGCCGGCCTGGCTCCCGCAGCTGTGCAAGCCCCGGGTCAGGCTCTGGCCCCGGCAACGATGCTGGCCCCCGGCCAAACCCCTGCGACCGACCACCGCAGCCAGATGGTCCAGAACACGCTTTCGTCCATCACGTCCGCCGGAGCCATCTCAAGCGGCATCGCTTCCGGCAATACCTCCGTCGTGTACCAGCAGGTCGGCAAGTACACCCTCGTGGCGCGTATCACCGGCGCGGCGTCGGGCGCCCAGTCGGTGCGTGTCCGTTACGGCCGCGACGGCCAGGTCCGGTCGGTCAAGGTCCTCGAGAACGGCAAGTGGACCAACGTGCCTAAAGCCACGCTGGCCCAGGTCCAAAGCACTCAGAAGATCTCCGACCCCAGCGCCCCCGACTATGTGCCGACCGAGATGCTCGCCGGCATCGCGTTCGCCAAGATGGACCCGGTCGCCCGCAAGGAGCTCACCGCCTCCATTCCGAAGTCGTCCGAGGTGACCCAGTACCGCAAGGCCGCGACCCAGGCCGGCGTCAAGATGACCCGCGACGAAGCCCGCGCGCGTTTGGCCGGCATCGAGCCGTCCGCGCGTCAGGACGCGATCGCGAACCTGCCGACCAAGGCCGAGATGAAGCAGGCCATGGCCAATATCAAGAACTCCGGGTTGCTGGCCCAGTTCGCCGATCTGCCCAACGGCGGAAAGGCCACGAACCGCGAAGAGCGCGCCTCGATCAAGGGCGCGATGGAAGCCTTCGGGCAGAAGCTTTTCGGTGCCTTGTCCGAAATGGACACGAACGAACGCGCCGCCCGGCTCAAGTCGCCGCCGCCCGCCGCCGCGTTCGACAAGATCAAGAAGCTTGCGACCGACGCCGGCGCGATCGTGGACGACCTGTCGCTTTTCCTGGCCGCGAGCGTGCCGCCCGCGACGCGCAACGCCTTCATCACCGAATTCACCGCCTTTGTCGCCGTGAACAAGGCCGCGGTCGCCGCCGGGACCATCAGTCCCGCGGACAACATGATCTCGATCCGCGCGATATCGACCTTGGGCCAGCCGGGCATAGCGGCGGTCCGCAACGACCGTTCCGGCAAGGCCGTTGAAGGCGTGGCCAGCATCCTCGGCCGCGCGGACACGATGAGCCGCGGCAATGACGGCAATCTGCGCTTCAGCAAGGGCCCTATCCTCGGCACGAACGTCCAGTTCCGGTCGGAGGCCGGCCGCGGCCGCGGTCAGACCCAGATAGCGGATGCGGTGATGGTCGGCGGCATGACCTCCGACGGCGCGCTGTTCGGCCGTGTGACGCTTTCGGGCAACAACTATTTCGCGTCCCGGGATTCCGCGGCGCCCAACGATCTTCAGCCAAGCCGTGCCGGGTCCAACCCGCGCACCCCGCAGGACTTCCGGACCAAGGCCGGCGTCAAGGACGTGACGGTCGATGGTCAGACCTACAAGGTTTTCACCGCGGATCCCGCGACCGGCAAAGCGGATGTCGCGTTCGTCGGCAAGCAGGTCAATCTGGTGCCCGGCTCCACGCTGACGGTCGTCGGCGAGACCAAGCTGGGCGGCGTGACGCTGCTTCCGACACAGGTGCCCGCGGCCGCGAACGGCAACCGCCCCACCCAGCTTCAGGCGCATCTGACGCAGACCGGCTGGACGTACGACGACGGCATGCGCGCCCAGATGGGCAAAGGGGTCACGGCGGCGTTCGCGAAGGACCTCGGCCGGTTCGAGCTCGAGCAGACCGCGTCAGTGGACCAGGCGATGCGGAGCAACTTCCTCTATAGCGGACCCGCGCTCACCTCGATGGACCCGGCCAGGAGCCGCGACGCGCGCGCGCTCATGGCGCAGGCTGTCCAGATCGTGACACAGGTCCGCGAGCAGGGCGGCGAAGCGATCGGACCCAACGCGAAGACGATGATCGACCACTTCGCGGGCAAGGGCGAGGGATGGTCCTTCGCCGGAGCGATGGACCGCAATCTGGCGGACATCAAGAACGGTCTGGTCACGGGCAGCGTGCCTGAGCAGGCGGTCAGGAACTTCGGCGCCGGTCAGCAGTTCGCCGCGAACCTCATGACGCTCACGGACCATAAGGTGCTCACGGACACGGTCGGAAGCAACGCCGGCGTTTACTCTCAGGCGGTCGCCGCGGCATCCCAAGCCTTCCGTCATAACGGAGCGTCGGACCCGGCGTTCGCGACGGCGCTCGGGACGATGGCGGCCTCGGTGACCGCGGTGGATCTTGCCAACCGCGGGGCCGATAAAGCGACCATCAGCTCCCTGTACAGCGAAGGCGTGTACCATCTGAGCCTCGGCGGGATCACGCCGCAGAATTATCAAGGGGCGCAGAGCTTCAAAGGCCTTCAACAGTTCTCGACGGCTTTCAACAACCTGGGACGTCGGGATCAGGTCAGTTCGAACGGCTCGGTGCTCGTGACCCCGAACGACCTCGCCATCTTCAGCCAGCCCGCGCACGTCCGCGACGCGCAGGCGAACTCGCTCGTGTCCAGGATCGCGGCGCATGACTACGCGATGACCCAGCGTCAGACGCTTGGCGACCCGTCGCTGGCGCTGACGACCGGAGCCCACGGGACCAAGAACGCCTTGGACACGGAGATCGTCGACCGCTATGAGAGCGGCGTCAGGGCTCTGGCGCCTTCGATGGGTGACCCCACCGCGCCGTTCAACGCGCAGGCCTTCACCAATCTTTATGATCTGGGCGCGGCGCTCAACTTCGCGTCCCACACCCCGAACTTCCAGGAAGCGGTCCGCTCGCAGGTGGTCCCGGCCGGCTTCAGCCGCACGAGCTTCGCTCACTGGAGCATCAACCGTGTGGACGGTATGAGGGACGGCGCGAACCGTTTGGCCGCCGCGTACGACGGCCTGAACGCGCCTCATCGGGCCGATCAGGCGCGCGCTTTGTCCGGGGAGCAGCTCGTCCGCGCGGCGACCTCCATGAAGGACGACGCCTACAATACCGTCATCAACGCCGATCCCGTCGCCGCCGCGCGCGTCGACCTGGCCGAAACGGCCGACCGCCGCATCCTTGCCCAGGTCGCGAACAACATGACGGTGGAAGAGGTCCAGACGGAACTCAACAAGGCCGGAGGCACCGATCTGAGCCCGGCCGATGTGCTGAAGAACGCTCAGACGCACATGTCCGCCGCGGTCGAACGCGACATCCTGTCCGCCTGGATCGGGAACGCGAACCGGTCGGTCGCGCCTTCTGAGCAGACCTTGTCGGCCGCGCAACGCGTCGTCGCGGACGGGGTGATGGTCACCCGGTTCGACCAGACCGTCTCCGCGCTCAAGCGCGCGATGGCGTCGCCCGAAGCCCGTCAGGAAATGATGGTCCAACTCACGAACCTCGCCAAGGCCTCTGGGACCGAGCTTCCGGCGAACTTGGACGAGTTCGAAATGATCAGAGCCCTCGACTCCGCGATCACCCAGCTCGGGTCGGTGACCCGCGACACGCTTTATGACGCGGCGATGAGCCTTGGAGCAGGATCCATCAACGACCTCGCGCATCTTTCCGCTTCCGGCCGCGCGGCGATCTTCACCGCGTACCACGCGCAGCTCAATGGTCTTAAGGACCTGGCCGCTTCGGGTAAGGTCGACACCGCTAAGGACCTGGCGCGCACGGTCGCCGGCGCTCTGGGTCTGAACACCAACGACCGCGCGGCGATGAACGACCTTGAGTCCCGTCTCGGCACCGACGCGCAGGTCAAAGAATTCGTCACCAAGGTCGTGGAAGACTTCGAGCGCTCAGCCGGATTGCAGGCGTTCCTGGCGGTTCCCGCCGGAGGCGATCGGTCCGCGGCCAAAGTTCTTCAGACCGGCACCGAAATGCTGGCCCGCGTGGTCGGTTTCTCGCTGGTGCGCGACGCGGCCACGGCCGCGCGCACCGACGCCCGCAGCGCGCCCGCCGGTTCCT
>CAZHID010000022.1:6375-6752 GCA_964532445.1 uncultured Planctomycetia bacterium
TGACCGCGGCGGGCCTCGTCGCCGGCGCGGGTTGGGACCCGGCCAAGCTTTCCGCGGGAGTGCTCGCGGACCTGACGCCCGAGCTGATCCAGGCCGCGTCCGAGCGTCTGGCTGCCGACCTTGAGAACGTCGGCTACTCCCAGTTCTACTTCGCCGCCGGCGGGCTGTCGAAGGACCAGGCCGCCCGCATGGTCCAGAACCCCGTTCAGTCGGTCTCCCGGTCCATCGCGGGGCTCGCGCTGTTCGAGGCCGCCGCCCGTTCCGCGGCCGGTAATGACGCGACCCGCGGCCGTGTCACCGCGCTGCTCACCGACGCGGTCAAGGCTCGCACGCCGAACGCGTCCGCCGCGGACATCTCCGCGCAGGTCACCGCCTTC
>CAZHID010000022.1:6762-15492 GCA_964532445.1 uncultured Planctomycetia bacterium
CCTTAATAACGCGCCCGATCTCGGCATGACCGCGGCCGGCGCGGCCGCCGACTTCCGCGCGCTGGGCGGGATGCAGGCGCTGCAGATATTCGGTCTGGCGGACACCGCTTCCTCGATAGCGCTCCTGCAATCGCCCAAGAACGCGTCCGCTCTTCTGGACCGCGCGGTCTTCGGCAAGCTTTTCCAACAGAACGCGCTGCGTCAGATCAGCACGATGATCGTTCCCGACCGTCTCAAGTCCCAGGTCGCGCAGATCGCCGATTCGATCCGTTCCGCCTCGACGCTCGACCTCACGTTCCGGTTCGGGACGATGGGCGACGCGCAGCTCGGGCTTTTCACGCAGCCCGACAAGCTCGTGCAGGAGTCGCTCGTCCAGCTCGACCGCCGCGCGGCCGTGGTCAGTGCTCTCGGCTCAGCGGACCTCAAGGACGCCGACTCGCTCAAGAAGACGCTCCAGGCCGCCGGCCTCAAAGAACCCGCTGTGGTCACGGACGCGGACGTCGCCGCCGCGAAGGACATCCTGACTCGCGAACTCACGAGCCTGACCGCCTCCGATATTTTCTGGCGCGTCGCCCCGCAGACGCTGGCATCCTCGGTGGCCGCTCAAGCCGGTCCCGCCGCCGCGCAGACGCCGTCGCCGGCCATGACCGCCGCGCAGACCGTCGCGCTTCTGGCCCAGGGCGTCGCCGCTGCGCGTCAGGCCCAAACGACGGGCAAGATCGAGAACACCGCGCAGGCCTGGCAGCTTCTGGCGACGTTGAACCCTTCAGCTGCCGCGGCGCTCGCGGACCTGGCCTCCGCGTCAGGCACGACCCCTCGGGGTTTCCAAGCCGCTTTTGTGAACGCGGTCCGGTCGCTCGCTGCGCCTGAGGTGCTGGGCGCTTATGTGATGACCTCCTCATCTTCGATCCTCAACGCTTTGTCGGCGCCCAAGGTATCGATGGGGCTCGCCGACCTCGACCTGGGTCATATGCGTCAATTCAGCCAGGAGACCCGCATCCCGATGGCGACGGTGATCCAGCTGGCGCTCAACGGCGTGCCGTTGAACGCGGCGCGGAATTACGCGGAAGCCTTTGATAAAGAACTCGATAAATTGGTCGGTGACTCCAAACAATGGCTCCCGGCGCTGGCCGCCGCGATGGCCTCCGACCCCAGTCTTGCCAAGCGGATCGGTATGCGCAACGCCAACGCCGGAGAGGTCGCGGCGATCTTCGCCGACTTCGCCAAAGGCAAGGCTGCCGGCGCCATCGACTGGAAATCGTTCGGCGCGCACCTTCAGGCGCTCGCCGTCACTCAGCCGGACCTCATGCCGAAGGCGGCCGACTTCCTCGAATTCATGGTCACCTGGAATATCAAACTTGAGAAGGGCGGCCTCGTGGACGAGGCACGCGGCCTCAACTGTGTCGGCGGTCACGCGCTTTACGCGGCGCTGGCGAACGAACTCGGGTTCAAGGCCTCCATCGTCTACGTGGACCAGGGATGGGGCAAGGCGCGCGGCGAAGGCCATGTGGCGATCATCGATCAATGGGGCACGCTCCGCGATGTGACGATCCAAGGCGCCGAGCCGGTGATGGAACGTTGGATGAAGACCGCGAACCCTGAGACAGGCGTCAAGCTGACGTTCATCGACAACGCGACGGGCTCCGCCAAGACGGTCGAGCTGACGAAGGGATCGGGCTCCACCCTCGCGCTCGCGACAGACCTGCCGTGGTCCGCCGACGGAAGGCTCATCGACAAGTCCGCGGCGGTCAACTTCAGCGGCTACGACGCCAAGTCGGTCCAGCAGATGGAATCCGCCAAGATCGAGTACCGCACCCTGGCTACGGCGTTCAACGCGCTCACGGGCAAGCCCGCCGGCGCGGCCGCGCTCAATGACCTGTCCGCCGCCATCGTTTCGGTGAAGGGCAAGCTCGACGCGATCAGCGACAAGCGCGTTCAGGACCACGCGGGTATTTCCGGATCGCTCGTCCAGATGCAGGCGGCGGTTGACGCGGCCAAGACGAGCGGCACGCTCGGGCTCGTGGTGATCCACGAAACGCCCGAGATGGTCAAGCCGTCCCTGGTCGAAGGTTCCAAGCACACCGTTCTTTTTGGCAAGGAAAAACTGACATTCACGGTCGAGAACGGCCGCATGGTCGGCAGTATGAAGCTCGGCGGCCGCGAGATCGGCGGGCTGAAGGCCGAAGGCAACGGCACCTTCCGTGTGGAATTCGACGCCGCCAGCCGTTCGATGATCGTCCGCGGTCTGGAAAACTGGCCGTCGCTGATCCTTTTGCAGGGCACCGAGCGCGTCAAGGCGCTCGATCTGAGGCTCACGGCCGGAGCCGACGGTCAGCTGAACATCGCGAGAGGCACGTTCGCAGCTGTGACCCAATTCACGACCTCGGTGTCCGAGGCGAGCTTCCACACGGAGACCGGTGCCGCCGGCGAAGGTGTCAGCCGCAACGCCGGCATCAACCAGATCCGTGCCCAGCTCGTCGACGGCAGGATCGTGATCGAGCAAGGCTCGCAGTTCACGATGGTCAACGACCGGTTCACGCTCACTTCGAATGACCTGCTGATCAACACAGGAACGGCGATCATCCCGGTCAAGGCCGAAGGCTTCCAGCCCATGGACCTGGCCTCGGGCGCCTCGGTCCGATTGATCGAAGGCACGGCTTTGATGGTCACGGATCTAACGGCCGACACTGCCAAGATGGTCCTCAAAGACGGCACTTCCGTGGCGATGACGCGCGGCGAAGGCGGCGCGTGGGTCGTCAAACAACCCATCAGCCTCGGGTCGCGCGAGATCAAGCGCCTGGACGGAACCTCGGTCAAGACCCAGCAAAGCCGGATCTCCGGCGTCATGCCTGACGGCACGGTCGTTATCACGCATCGCGTCGGCGCCCAAGGCATTCTGCAGGAACGTCCGACCACAGACACTACCGTCCCGACAGGGGATATCCAGGGTTCTGATCCGACCCGCGCCTTTGGTACGCGGAGCAAAGTCCGTGATATCACCGGCGCCGACGGCAAGGCGTATGTGGAGTTTTATGGCGGCGACGTGACGATGGTCGGCGCGAAGGTCATCCATCGCACCGCTTCTTCCGAACTTACGATCGAGGCGGGTCAGAGCATGACGGGTCTTCTGTCGCACGACCGCAAGGTTTATGCCGGAGTGGTCAAGTTCGCGGCTGACGGCACGACGCTTTTCTCACAAGGTCAGAAGGCGCAGCTGGCGGTCTGGAATGAAGCCGGCGCGGTGCGCGAACTGACCGGTGCTTGGTCCGGCGATAAGGCTGGCGGCTTTGTGCTCGAACAGCAGCAGGACGCGTCGGTGAACGAATTCCTCAACCATGCGGCGGCCAAGCTGGGCGTTGAGGCGCCCGTCGGATTCACGATGATGACTGACAGCACGCAGCGGACGCAGGCCGGTGCGCTGATCACCGGGCTTTTTGACCGCATCTCCGACCCGATGCTCGTCGCGGCGGACGGACAGGCGGACCTGGTCACTTCGATGTTCGCTTCGGGGATGGTGACTGAAGCGACCGATCTCGGTGTCCAGCTGGACCGGAACGCCCGATTTATCTTCTCCGCGCTGGCGAGTCCCGAAGCGCTGACAAAGAATTATAAGGCCGCTTCCTCGGCCAACGCGCTCGACCTCAGGCTGGCCGCCGCTGCCGGTTCGATGAGCCGGGTGGAGCGTATCGCGATGTCTAGTTGGATCAAGGGCATAAGCGCGCTTCACATCACTGCGTCCAAGGGGACCCTGGAAAGCTCCACTTCCGACGCCCATAACATGACCGTGGCGGCGCATCAAATGCTCACGACACCGGCGGCCGTTCGCGGATTGTTGGCCGAGCATGGCGAAGGTCCGATGACCTCCGCCGCTACCCGGGTCTACCAAAGCTTCGCCGATATTCAAAAAGCGGCGACCTCAGAGACAACCGCCGCGTTCGCCCGCAGTGTCTTCGGCGATGCCGCGCAGTTGGAAAATTCCGTTCGTTCGGACAGTCAGCTGCAGATCAACGGCCCGGTTCGGTTCGCGAACGATCATATCGGACTGCAGCAGGTCATCACGATGTCGGTCTTTGCCGGTGCGGAGAAGCAGGTGAGCTCCGTGCTCGGAGCCGCCGGCTCGGGTCCGCTGGCGCAGGCGGCGTCCAACACGTTCAAGGATTTTGTGAAAATGTACCGTGAAGGGAATGTCGGCGGCGCCTGGAACCTCCTGCAAGGCCAGCCGGACCAGCAGACCGCGGGACGCCTGCTCAGTTCAGGGGACACCGCGTCCTTTGTCCGCGCCGCTGGTGTTGAAAACGTGCTGGCGATGGCCGGCGTGACCAGCCTCGACACCACGGCGACCCCTGAACTCTATCAAGCCGCTGCCGCCATGAAGGCCGCGTTCCTGGAAGGCCGCACTGCCGAAGCCTGGACCCTGCTGAAGGGCAACCACGGTCAAACGCTTCAGGCGGAAGGCACTGAGCCTCACTTTGTCGAGGTCGCGGGCGTCGGCGCCGCCGCCGAGTTCGCCGCATATCAACGCACGATCCAGGGCTCGCAAGGCGCTGAGCAGTTCTTGACGCTCCTTAAATCTTCAGTGACGGCCGCTGCCAAGTCCGAATTCCAGACCGGCGTCAGTGAATTAGCGGGCATGTTGAACAAGATGTCGGACGCCAGTCTCGGCAAAGTGGTCGAGATGATCGAGTCCGCCGGTTCCAAGCCTTTGGCTGACGGCGCGGTCCGGACGCTGCGTTTCGTCGAGCAGCCGTCGGCCAAGAACAACAAGACGGACCAGGGGATCCTCGGCGCTCTCATCGCGGTCGATCGGACCGCTACCGGCATCACGCCTTTGAACGCGGTGATGAACGGCCAGATCGTCGGGTTCAAACTGGATTCGACCACCGCGCAATCCAAGGTCTGGCAGTTCACCCAGGCCGACGGAAAGGCGATGGAGGTCAATTTTACGAACATAGCGTTCACCAATCCCGACGGCTCTGTCGCCGCGATCGACGTGATGCAGGTCTCTGGCATCACGATCGGCGCGAACGGCATCCAGTACTTTGGTCATATGGTCACAGCTGATGGTTCCAAGCTTCTGGTCCGGCCGGCCGATAAGACCGCAAGCGGCGTCAAAACTGCCGGTGATCCCGGTCCTTCCAGCCTGCTCAAGACGACCGCCGAGGCATCCGCACACACTTCGCTCAAAAATGAGGATGTGATGGCGCTGTCGGGCAGGGTCGGGTTCTGGGGCGGTCAGCTCCTTTATCGCACCGTAGGCTCCAAGATCACCATCAGCGATAAGTTCGACACCTTCCAGAAGGGTGTTGCGGGCTTGAGACCCGAAGAAGGTCTGAGAATGTATTCAGGCTCGATCGAATACACGGACCGGGGCCCCATATTGGCCGACGGTTCCGTCACGGACCTGGTGCGCACGGGCGAGAACTCGGTCCGCGGCACGGCGATCCTTGCGAAGGGTTCCCAGAACAACGAATTCCTGCTGGGTTACCAGAACCGGAACCTCATCAGTTCCTTCGACGACCAGTCCGAGGCATTCGCGAAGTATGTCACCGGTTCCTTCGGAGAAGGTGCCGGCCTGAATTCGCGCGATCTTCGCTCGGCGGTCCAATCGTTGCTCAGACCGACCAACAGCGGCGCTCCTTCCGTTGAGAACCGCAAGCTGCTCGCGACCGCGGTCACCAACCGGGCGAACCTGGTTTCCTTCCTTGCCGAGGCCTCGACCGCGGCCGGATTGAAGGATCCGAAGGTCGCGGAGCTCTTCAAAGAGGTCCAGGCCGCCGAGCTTAAGCTTTTCCAGGCGCTGCAGACCGGCGACGGAGCGACGGGCGTCTTCAAAAATCTCCTCATGGGCGAGAACGGCATCACCGACAATGCGGCGTTCCTTTTCGGCAAGGATGCGTTGAAGGCTGGCGAGACCAAGATGGGCGTATTTTTGGAAAAAGTCGGCGTCCATCAGTCCTCGCTTTTTGTCATGAACCTTTCGAAGGCGATGGAAAAGGAAGCGAGCGGCATCATCCGGAACACGCCGGCAGCCATGCGCGAATGGCGGACTCAAGAGACCTTGAGCCGGGTCCAGAACGGTAGCTTTGCGCAGGCTTGGGCGGTGTTCAACGGCCATGACGCGATCGCCGAGATCCCGGTCGACGGCGGTCAGGCGTTGGCACGCTTCATGAAGACGGGCGAAGCCGGCGGTCGCGGCACGGTCGTGCTCCAGACGCCCAAGGAACAGAAGACCCTCGACAACAAGACTTTCTCCGGCGTCTCCATACAGGACGGTGCCTTGGTCGCACACGGGGCTTCCTTGAAAATGGCGGGTGCCGGCGGGCAGATCACCGAACTTTCCACGAAGTCCGACATCCGGATCCAAATAGCTGGCAACCAGTTGGTTCCCGCCGAGCCTTCCAAGGTTTATGACCTGTCCGACGGCGGCAAGATGAGGCCGATGCAGTTCAAATTGACCGTGGGCGAAGGCGATTCGCTCCGGATGGTCGTCGACCGCGGCGTCTACGAAGCCCCCGTGGATACTTCGATCAGCTTCACCCAGGCGCTTACGGCCGTGAAGACCCATGTCGCAATCGACACCTTGAAGGCGTCCGATGCTGCGGGTACCTTTGAGTTCAAGCACACCCTGATCTTCAACGGCCAGGTGATGACACCGGAAGCAGCCGCGCAGTTCGGCCCTCAGATGCTGGCGAACATCGTATCGCTCAACCAACTCTCAGCGATCGATCCGGATGTCATATCGAATCTGAAGACCGTCGAATGGAAACCCGGGCTCAAGGCCGAATTCGTGTATGACGCCTCGACCTGGACGAGCGTCCTGGCCAAGGCCGCCAGCTCTGCCGAAGGCCGCCAGACGCTGTCAGAGTCACATTTGGACCGTGACATGACGACTTTGCCGGCTTGGGTGGGATCGCGGATGGTGGAAGGCGGTTGGCTGGAGAAGGCCGAAGTGGTTTTCTCAAGCATGGACAAGCCCTCAGCGCTCGGAAAGAACGGCATTTTCAACAATTTCTCCGACGTCGGTCTCGGCATCGACTTCCGTGTGACCGGTAAGGTGGAAGCTATCAGTCTTTTCCATAAGGCCATCCATACCCTTGCGAAGGAGCAGTCGAGCATGGAAGTGGCGGAAAGCAAGGTTGATAAGGCCTTGGACGCCCAGATCAGTCAGATCAAGCAAGCCTTGGGCCTGGGCAAAGGCTATCGGATGGAGGACTTCTCCGTGCAGGGCACAGGTGACTCCGGCATGTCTTCACCTGCCAATCTTATGCCGGTCGATCTGCCCGATAGCGAGATCAAGGATCCTAAGGCCTCCGCCCAGATCGCTACTCTGCGCAGCCAGCAGGGCCGGTTCCTATCCGACGGCAAGTCCGAAGCTTTGAACCAAATGTTCAACGATTTTGTGGACTCATTCGTTGAGTCGCGCATCGCCAGCATCAAGCGGGACGCGGGAGCCTACAAGACCGTCACGGAAGCCGTGCCGATGATGATCGCTCCTTCACACGCCGGACCGGTCATGACCCAGTACACCACCAAGACCATCTACTTGGAGATCGACCAGGCCGCCAACCCGGCCGCGTATCAAAAGGTTGAAGATCTCCGGGTCCTTCAGAATAAAGCCAAGTCGGAACTTACTACGTCCGCTGACCTGAGCTCAATCTCAAGCCTCATGTTCAACTCCGGGTCCCAGGACATCCACACCGTGACCTTTGGCCTGAGCCTGGCCAATCCCGACGGGAAGTCCCAGGTGACCCAGGAGAGCCAGTTGGTCTGGTCTTATGGCACGCGTTTTGAGATGACCGAGGATTTCCGTAACAGCGCCTCGGCGAAAGAGCTGGTCTCCCGGATCGGGGCCAATATGGACCGGCCCGTCAGCTCTCAGGCCTGGAGCGATCAGAACCTGACCGCCATCAACTTCAGCTTCGCGGACAAGAACTCCAATTTGAACCTGGAAGCGCAATACGATTTTGTCCAACTCTCCAGCGGCTGGTTCGGCAAGGAAACGGGTTGGTTCAGCGGCGGCCAGGGCTCTGTGAGAGAGGCGCTTATAAGCGCGTACGGCTCGGCCGCAGGCCGCAATTTGTCCGACGGGGAAGTCAACCGGCTGCTTCAAACCGTCAAGATCCGCGGCAGCCTCGCCGAAGGCGCCAAACCGGCCGGGGCCAGCTTCATCGTGACCGACGGCCGTCTCGGACAAATGGCCATCACTTTGAACGGTTCCGGAAAGATCACGAACGCGATGTACGTGAACGCCGACAATGTCGTCGAGGGTTTCTCGATAGGTCTCAACACGGGCAACCTGGTCAGCGGCATGCAGCCGTCGGAAGAGCAGGTGCGATACAGCTTCCGCCGCGGAGCGGACGGATCGTTCGCTTCAGCCGGCTTCTTGGGGGCCAAGAACGCCGACTTCGGGCTGGCGGAAGATGCGCTCGGCCGTCTCTGGCTGGGGTCCAACCTCGGGTTCACGGTCCGCGACGACGCCCAGATCGCCGGTTTCCGTCTGGACACCAACCAGATGCGGATGGACGTGTTCGCACAGTCCTCGGAGCTCGTTCAAAAGAATTACGCCGCTTCCATCAACTGGAGTTTGGGATACCAGGTCGCCAAATTTTCCGCGGGCACGGACACCAAGGGCGAGTGGGCGATCAACGTCGATACCTATCACTTGGCCGAAAAAGACAGGTTCTACGGCGCGATCATTTCGATCAGGGATTTCATCCAGCTTTTCCAAGC
>CAZHID010000022.1:15502-18677 GCA_964532445.1 uncultured Planctomycetia bacterium
TGCTTGGAGCCGGGATCGTTTCGTTGAGTTCCACACTCTTCCTGAAAGTGGCGGGTGCCGCTGCCGTGGCGGCCAAGAGAGCCCAGAACCTGGAAGCTGCCGTCGAAGGTCTCAAGTCCGCAAGTGCGTGGGCTAGAGGGGTATCAAGAGGTCGTTTGGTCGGCCAACAAGCTTTGGACAAACTCGCCAAGTCGGGAACGCTTGCCGATGACGCAGCTGGCGCTTTGAACGCGCCCAAGTACTTGAGCGGGCAATGGTTCAAGGAGCTTCCCGGATATATCGCGGGCCGAGCGGTCGCCGGCGGATGGGGCGGCGTCGGGGCCAGATACGTCAATATGGCTCTCGTCGTGCCGGCGTCGCTTAATATTGCGGGCCAGGCTTTCAGCGTGCTCGCCATCCGTATCATGGGACTCGACGAGAACCGTGTCATGGGAATGGATGCCGGGCTGATGAAGAGCATGGCCCTCATGGCGATCCAGATCGGTAAGACGAATTCGTTCGACGCTTTTATGCAGCACAATTTCTCGGTGCATGGACAGATCTTCAACGTGGTCTTCTCGATGGCCGGCGGCCTCATGGACGCGGCGGCCGAGGGCATGGGCAGGGCCTGGTCCGGGGTCGCTCGCAGGACCGGTCTTTCGACCGGAACGGCCCGTCTCGCCGAAGGTGCGGGTCATTCAGGCGCCGCGGGTGTCGCGGGCGGTGCGGTCTCCGCCAGCGGCGAAGCAGGCGCCACGCTGACCGGGTTTGGTATTGCAACTCGCGCCGTCACTTCCGCTGGCCGTAAAATAACCGAAGCCGGCAGCAAGCTCTATCACTCGGTCTTCAAGTCGAGCGCCGCCGGATCCTTCAAGGAAGAAGTGATCCAGGAAAACCTGTTCGAGGCCGCGTTCCTCGGCTGGATCCAGGACCCGAACGCCAGCGAGTTCGCCCAGGAATTATCCGATATCCTGATCGGCAAACGTCCGAGCATCGCGGTCCGTTCCACGCAGAACCGGATGTCGCAGATGCACCGGTCGTGGACCGCTTTGAGGGCGCAGAATTCGGGCACGGTCTCAGCGAACGATCAGGAGCAGGCCTTCATGAACGCGATGGACGAGTTCGCCCAGCACCAGGAAGCGGGGAACACCACGGGCGCCCAAGAGGCGCTGGACCGCGCGATGGGTCTTTGGAACGCCGCCGGCGGAGCGCAAAGCGGCTGGACTTCGATGAACTATGGCGCCCAGGACCAATGGAGCCAGACCGGTCTCGCGGGGCTCTTCGCGGAGGCCCAGCTGACCGCGGCCGAGAACATTCAGAACGCCGACCAGATCGATCAGTTGGCAAACAGCTTAGAATCCATGCCGATGGGCAATGCCGCCCGTGCGCAGAAGGCCCAGACCGAAGCTTTGGCCGTTCCCGGCAACGCGTCGGGCGCCAGGACACTTTTCTCCAACATCATCCAAGGCATCACTTCGCGTTCCGGGTCCCGCCTGGGCGGCGCGATGGCCCGGCGTTTGGCCGTGACGGCGCTGAGGCAGGCCGCGAACATGATGCGCGCGAACAAGTACAACAACGTTTCCGCCGATACGGCCGTTGAGCTGGCCATCCTGGGCTTGGCCGCGGATCCTTCCGTCGCTTGGCCCGGTCAGAGTCTCACTCCTGAGCGCGTGAAGGAAGCGATGGGCATCCTGGTGAACGCGTTCGCCTCCGGCGAACAGGCGGCCGGACTGATGAAGCAGGTCGAGCTCTTGCTTCAGAACGGATCTTCCATGAAGCCGGAGACCAGGGCTCTCATGGCCGATATCCTGAGCGATGCCCTGTCCACCGATCCGGGCACGACGGGTGCGAAGTATGAGAGACAGCAGTGGCTGGCCGGCGTCATCATGCCGGTGGCCGTCAAACTTTTTGCCGGCGATCCCGCCATGATCTCGAAGGTCCAGGAATTCGTCTCGGCCTTTGCCGGTGTCGCGATCGTCGGCAAGGGCGGGGTGCAGGCGGTCCGTGCGGCCGGCCAGATGAACGACGCTCAGCTCAGGACGCTGGGCCGGTTCCTGACGCAGTCCGCGAAAACGAAGATGCTGTTCGCGCACCATGTTCCTTTCATAGTTTGGGCCGCATTGGAATCCCAGCCGGATGACGCGAATGCAAACAAGGTGAGAGAAGCGCTTGGACTCGATGCCAAAACACGCGAAGCGCTCGATACCAAGACCCCTGACGGCCGTGACAAGCCCAGGAACCCTGCTGAACGCGCCGCGCTGGTCCGCATGATCCTGGTCGCCCCGTCCTTCATGAACGGCACTCAGATGAGTGAGCGCGCCGGCGCGGTGATCCTGGCCTCCAAGCTCTATTCGGGTAACTTTACGGATGTCTTCGCGGCGGCACCTCAAATGGCGCCGGAATTGGCCAGCTTGCTGGAGAACAGCCCCAATCAGGCCAACCTTGGCCGCGTCCTGGCGGTCCTCGTGATCGCCAACGCCCGCAAGAATTCCTCGGTCGACAGCTTGCTCCACACCTCGATCGCTGAGCTCAAGAGCCTGCCCGGCTTCGAAGACTTCAAGTCGATGCAGATCGCGACGGACGCGGTGAGGCCCGTCTCTGGTCAGCCTGTAACCAGTATCCAAGATGCCCTGTCGGCTGCCGCCAAGTCCTTGCGCGCGCAGGCGGGCAGGACCGAAGGTCTCAAGATCGCGCCTGCTCCTGCGTCCTATCCCGATCAGGCCGCCGAAACCACCGATAAGGCCGCCCGCGCGTCCGCAGAGTCCAAACTCGACGCCTACAAGCAGGAGATGTCCCTCTACTTGAGCCGTGCCGCGACGATCCTCGATCGTCTCGCCGCCGGCGAAGAAGTGGCCGCGTCCGACCTCGCGATCCTGTTCGCGGGCGTGCCGTCCTTACCGGCTCCCGGTACGGCCCCGCTGACCGATGTCGAACGCGCTGCCTTCACGCTCGTCCGTGAAGCGGCGGGAAGCCAGCATCAGCAGGTCCTGGGCACCTTCATCGCGATGTCAGCCGTCCTGGTGAGGGCGATCTCGCCGATGGCGTTCGCGGGCATCCGTGACGCCAACGACGCTGACCGCGCGATCGCGGTCGAGACCCTCTTCAACCAGATCACCGCTTGGACAAGTCTCTTGGCCGACCAGCTGGCTGATCCCAACCAGGCCAAGAACTGGACCGCCGAGGCATTGAACCAGGC
>CAZHID010000023.1:0-11843 GCA_964532445.1 uncultured Planctomycetia bacterium
GCGACGGGCGCCGCCACTGTTGGCGGCTAGCGGTCCCTTAAAGCAGGTTATTACTTCCGTCGTGACCCGATCAGGTCCCGGATCTACCCGGGGACGCGTCTGGGGTCTTCCAGCAGGTAACCGATCTCGGTTTCCTGCGCGCCGAACTCCCGAGCGACCGCGATCAGTTCACGGCACTTTTCATACTCCTCGCGGACCAGGGCTTCCCGAAGGTAGAGCAGGGACGTGAGCGCGACCGGGTGCTGGACGCGTTCAGCGACGCGGACAGGACGGGCGGCTCGGATCAGTGACTTCATACGGACCTCCTTTTTGTTGAACTAACAACGACCACTACGAAAACAGCCTGAAAAACAAAAAACCCACCGCCCCGAAGGGTGGTGGGTTGTGTTGGAATCTTTTTTAGGAACGGACGACTAGCTTACGAGATATCCTTCGACACAACCCACCGGCTGCGGCCAAATGCTTTTGCAGCACATGGCAGCAAAGCGCATCGACGCCGCGTGATATCGGCGGAGCGCTACGGTCGTGTTGTGTTTAAGGGTCTGTTGCTTCATAAAATCTCTTGATTCGGAGTGTATATCAGGGGTCATTTGAATTCAAGAGAAATTTTTGATCAACCTTTTAACCCGTCGGAGCCTCATTTGGGCAAAATCTTCCACAAAGGAGCGGGAAAAGGAGGGGCGGCACGGGAGGGGATTTTTTCTAATAAGACTTGATTTATGATTAAAAATGATTATCATTGTTAATTAGAGTTACTTAATAATAGCTAATATTTAGGAGCCCCATGAGCCCTCAAACCGACTCCTCCTTTCGCGAGAGCGTGAACCTGATGTTCGACCAGGCGGTGAAGTACCTCAAGATCCCGAAGGGGGTCTGTGACTATATGAAAACCTGCCAGTCGGTGTACCAGGTGTCCTTCCCGGTCCGGATCGGGGATGAGTATCAGGTGTTCCATGGGTGGCGCGCGGTCCACAGCGAGCACCGGCTCCCGGTCAAAGGCGGTATCCGCTACTCGGCGGACGTATCACAGGAAGAGGTGGAGGCACTCGCTTCACTCATGACGTACAAGTGCGCGCTGGTCAATGTGCCCTTCGGCGGCGCCAAGGGCGGCTTGTGCATCAACCCTAAGAAATACAACGAAGAGCAGCTCGAGCGGATCACGCGGCGGTTCGCGCTTGAGCTGGCCAAGAAGGGCTACATCAGCCCGAGTTTGAACGTGCCCGCGCCGGACATGGGCACCGGCCCGCGCGAGATGGCCTGGATGGCCGACACCTACCGTCAACTCTACCCGCACGACATCAACGCGGTCGCTTGCGTGACGGGCAAGCCCGTGACGCAGGGCGGTATTCCCGGGCGCAACGAGGCGACGGGCCGCGGCGTGCAGTATGGTCTGAGGGAGTTTTTTCGTTACGCTGAGGACATCAAGAAGGCGGGGCTGACCGGCGACCTGGAGGGCAAGACGGCCGTGGTCCAGGGGCTCGGCAACGTGGGGTATCACGCCGCCAAGTTCCTCTCCGAAGAGGACGGCGTGAAGATCATCGCGATCATCGACCGTGACGGCGCGATCATTGACGAAAAAGGTCTCAATGTTGAGCAGGTCAAGGATCACATCAAGACCACCGGCGGGGTCTCGAATTTTCCGGGCGCGAGAACGGTGAAGGACGGCCTGTCGGTGCTGGAGCTGGAATGCGACATCCTGATCCCCGCCGCGATGGAGAACCAGATCACGTCCCAGAACGCGTCGCGGATCCGCACCAAGCTGATCGCCGAGGCTGCCAACGGCCCCGTGACGTTCGAAGCGGACGCGATCCTCAAGAAGCGGGGGATCACGATCATCCCGGACTTCTACCTGAACGCCGGCGGCGTGACCGTATCCTACTTTGAGTGGATCAAGAACATCACGCACATCCGGTTCGGCCGCATGGAGCGCCGGTACGACGAGGCCAAGGGGCTCGCGTTCGTCGAGGCCATCGAGTCGATGACCGACAGCACCGTCCCCGTGAAGTTCCGCAAACAGATCTTCCGCGGCGCGGACGAATTGGACCTGGTGCGCTCAGGGCTGGACGACACGATGCGCGAGGCGTACCAGGAGATCCGCCAGGTCTTCACGCGGTTCCCGGAAGTCGCCGACCTGCGGACGGCCGCGTTCATCACCGCGATCGAAAAGATCGCCCGCACGCACATCGAAATGGGAATTTAAGGAGACACCGTCATGGCATGGCTCGATCAGCTGCTCGTCAAGGTCAAGGAAGCCGGCGCGTCCGATCTGCACTTTTCATCCGGACTGCCGCCGATGTACCGCGTGGACGGTTCGATGCAGATCATCCAGGGTTTTCCGGTCACGACCCCGGAGGAGACCCGCAAGCACCTGCGCGAGATCGCCCCGGAGAGCAACTGGAAGGAGTTCAGCGAGATCCATGACACTGACTTCGCGTACCCGCTCGAAGGCATCGGTCGTTTCCGCGCCAATTATTTCGAGGAACTGCGCGGGTGCGGCGGGGTGTTCCGTCTCATCCCTTCCAAGATCCCGACCGCCCAGGAGCTGAACCTGCCGAAGGCGATCCTCGACCTTTGCACGCTGCAGAAAGGCCTGGTGCTAGTCACCGGTCCGACCGGCAGCGGTAAATCGACGACGCTCGCGGCCATGATCGACCAGGTCAACTCGACCCGTGATGAGCACATCATCACGATCGAGGACCCCGTCGAGTTCGTCTACACCAATAAGAAGTGCCTCGTGAACCAGCGCGAGGTCCACCGTCACACCGAGAGCTTCAAGAAGGCGCTGCGCGCCGCGCTGCGCGAAGACCCGGACATCGTGCTCGTCGGCGAGTTGCGCGACCTTGAGACGGTCGAGATCGCGATCGAGACCGCCGAAACGGGTCACTTGGTGTTCGGCACGCTGCACACGACGACCGCGGGTTCGACCGTGAACCGCATCGTGGACCAGTTCCCGGCCGACCGCCAGCGCCAGATCCGGACCATGCTGGCCGATTCGCTCAAGGGCGTCATCGCCCAGACGCTTTGCAAACGCATCGGCAAGGGCCGTATCGCCGCGCAGGAGATCCTGATCGTCAACTCCGCGGTGTCCGCGAATATCCGGGACGGGAAGACCCATCAGATCTCCAGCGCCATCCAGATGGGCCGGGCCCAAGGGATGCAGTCGCTCAACGACGCCCTCCTGAGCCACGTCATGGCGGGTATCATCACGGCGGAGGAGGGGATGGTGCGTGCCATTGACCGGCTGGAGATGCGTCAGAAGTACATGCACGCGGGGATCAAGGTCAAGCTGCCGGTCGAGGACCCAGCCGACGCCTGATCATGTCCGTCCGGCGTCCGGCGCCGGGTTTGGTGAGCTTTTTATTCCCAAGGCCCTGAATCAAGTATAATAAGCCCTTTATCACACCCCCTCTTTCTCTTTGGACGGGGTGTGCATTTTTTAAACAGTTTTTCAGCTCCGACAGGCCTGACCCAAATGAACAAACGCGTCACTCTGATCGCTCTGGTGCTCATCATGGTCGCCGTCGCGGCCATTTCGGCCAAGGTCCTGAGCCGGGACCGGGCGCTGACCCACCCTCTGTAAGGCCCGCTCCGCCGCTGTTCAATCGTAATCACCACCACGGGCCGGGAGGCCGCGGCCCGCGTCAAGATGTACCTGCCCAAAGACAACGAGCGGCAGACCATCTACAACGAGCACCTCGACCATGAGGGCTTCCAGATCGAGATCACCGAGCGCAACGTTTCCGGCAACCGCCAGGCCGCCTGGCGCGCGAGCCTGCTCGAGGGTTCCCGGACCATCCAGTACAACTTCGCCTGCCACCTGCAGGAGAATCGTTACACGATCAACCCCGAAACAAAGGTCGCCGCCAACCCTTACGCCGATTACCCGCATGAGATGCAGGTCTGGCTCGACCCGTCCAAGTACATCCAGTCCGACAGCCGCACGATCCGCCACCCGCTTTGGAAAGTGACCGGCAATTCGAAGAACATGGCCAAGGTGGTCGGCAAGATCTACGCGTTCGTACGCGGCGAGGTCCAGTACAAATCGGAGAAGGGCAGCAAGGACGCGGCGGCCACGCTCAAGGCTCTCGAGGCCGACTGCGGCGGCAAAGCCAGGCTTTTCTGCGCGCTGTCGCGCGCGGCCGGCATCCCGTCCCGGATCGTCGGCGGCATCATCATGGACCCCGGCACCAAGAAGATCTCTCACGTTTGGGCCGAGAATTACATCGACGGCCAATGGATCCCGTTCGACGTCGTGAACAACTTCTACGCGATGGTGCCGGCCAACTACCTGGAACTGTACCGCGGGGACGTCGCGCTCTTCCGCCACTTCGGCGTCGACAAATTCAATTACCTGTTCACGATCGACACTGAGCGCGCCCGGCCGGTGGACCACGCCTGGTCGCTCTACGTCCTGCCGGTCCGCACCCACGGCTTCGCGCACTTCCTGCTCCTGATCCCGATCGGCGCGCTCGTGATCGCGTTCTTCCGCACGATCATCGGCGTGCCGACGTTCGGGACGTTCGCGCCGATCCTGCTCGCCGCCGCGTTCCGCGAGATCTCGGTCCCGACGGGCCTCATCTGCCTGTTCACGATCATCCTCACGGGCCTGGGGCTGCGCCTCATCCTCGACAAGATGTACATCCTGGGCATCCCGCGCCTTTCCATCATCCTGACGTTCGTCGTGATCATGGTGCTGGGCCTGTTCGTGTTCAGCGTCCGCTACAGTCAGGACAAGATCCTGTATTTCTCGTTCTTCCCGATGATCATCATGACGTGGATGATCGAGCGTTTCTCCGTCGCGCAGATCGAGGACGGCACGTTCAATGCGCTCCAGACAGCCGGCGGGACGGCGCTTCTTTCCGCGTCGCTCTACTTCATCTTCGGCATCCCCGCGCTCAGACACTACCTGTTCGCATTTCCGGAGGTCCTGCTGATCGTGATGGGCCTGCTGCTCATGCTCGGCCGGTACACCGGCTACCGCCTCATGGAACTCATCCGCTTCCAGGACCTGGCCAAGGCCATGGGACGTGACCAACGCAAGGGCGGCGCGTGATCGGTCCCTGGGCGCTCCGCGGCCTCGGCGTGCTGGGAATGAACCAGCGCAACGCCGGCTACATCCTCAAGAACAACCCCCGGAACCATTACCCGCTCGTCGACGATAAGCTCAAGACCAAAGACCTGCTGATCAAGCACCGGATCCCGACCCCGCCGGTCTACGCCAAGATCGAACGCGCGCATGACCTGAGGCCGCTGCTCAACCAGCCGGACTTTCCGGTGGATTTCGCGCTCAAGCCCGCGCGCGGCGCGGAAGGCCGCGGGATCATCGTGATCACGGGCAAGCGCAAAGGCGTCTGGGAAAAAGCGAGCGGCGAGAAGCTCACGATCGACGACCTCGAATACCACGTCGTGAACATTCTCGCGGGACTGTTCTCATTGGGCGGCGATGACGACCGCGCGATCCTCGAGTACCGGGTCAAAAGCCACCCCGCGTTCGCCCCGCTCGTTTATCGCGGCGTACCGGACGTCCGCATCATCCTTTATAAGGGCGTGCCGGTGATGTCGATGCTGCGTCTTCCGACCCGGCATTCCGACGGCAAGGCGAACCTCCACCAGGGCGCGGTCGGCGCGGGCGTGGACATGACCACCGGCGTCACGCGCGGCGGAGTCTGCCGCAACCGCTTCATCGACAAACATCCCGACACGGGCGAGCCGATCGCGGGGCTTCAGGTGCCGTACTGGAAGGCGCTGCTCGATATTTCGGTGCGGACGTATTCGATCTTCGGGTTGGGGTACATGGGCATCGATTTCGTGGTCGATGAATCCCTGGGCCCTCTCATCCTTGAACTCAACGCCCGTCCGGGCTTGAGCATCCAGATCGCGAACCGTCAGGGCCTGGTGCCCCGGCTGAATGTGATCGACCGTTGGTCCGAAGGTCGGGATCCCGCCGAGGACCTCTTCGCCGAAAAACTCGGACTGCTCGGACAGATCGAATCAGCACGTTGAAAGTTGAGTAATGTTTAAAAAAACCTCCCGCATCCTCAAAAAGACCCTGATCGCCGTTCTGATCGGGGTGCCGTTGACCGGAACCCTCCTGCTTCGCACGGCCGCCGCTGAAGATCAGGATTGGCGCGCGTTCGCCGCGATGGACGACAGCGAGGTCGTCATGACCGACGCCCTGATCGCGATCACGGACAAGGCGTCACGCGACCTTTTGAACAAACCCGTTGACCGGCAGGCGCTCTCGGCCGCGTTCGGCCGGATCGCCTGGAAGGTGCGCTCCCAGATCCTTACGGGCGGCTCGCGTGAAGCGGCGGAGGCTTTGCGTCACGCGGTGTTCATCTCGGAGGGGTTGGTCCCGGACCTGGACTTCTCGGCGCGGGCCGAAGCGGCCACCGCGATCCTGAGCGAGGTGCTCGACCACAAGCGCGGTGTGTGCCTGAGCCTTTCGCTCATCTACCTGGCCGCGGCGGAAGAGGCGGCGGTGCCGGTCCGCGGAGTTTCTGTGCCGACCCACTTCTTCGTCCGTTACCATGACGGCCGGGACCGTCTGAACCTGGAGACGCTCGACCGGGGCGGGAACGCGCGGTCGGACAATTTTTATCGCAGGAAGTTCTTCGTCCGCAAAGGTGAGCCGTTCTACCTGCGCAGTCTGACGGCCAAGGAGTCCCTGGCGGTGTACCTCTCGCAGCTGGCCGCGATCTACAACCGCTCCGACCGCTCCGCGCAGGCGGTCGAGCTGCTGGAAACGGCCGTCATGGCGAGCCCTTCGGACCCCGAGGTCCGGACGAATCTGGGGGTCGCGCTGCGTTCGGCCGGCCGCGCGGATGACGCGGTCGAGGCCTGGCGGACGGCCATCATCCTGGACCCTTACGACGATGTCGCGCATTACAACCTCGCGGCCGGGTTGGCCGACCAGGGCCGGTGGCTCGAGGCGATCCATCACTTCGATGAATAGATGCGGCTCGGTCACGCGTACGATATCCTTCTCTTGAGGCGGTTGGAGCCTCACCGCCCGGACGCGTTGTACGCGCGTTCACCCCGGGACGAGCGGCTTGCCCGGCAGGCCGCTGACCCGGCTCGTTCCCGCTCAGCCGACCCCGCCCGCGCCGCGGCGCCGGGCCGCACCTCCACCGTGATGATCTCACAGGAGCCCAAAGCCTGATGACCAAAAAATACAAACGCAAATTCTTCGACCCCCGATACGTCAAGCATGAGCGGCGCAACGACCGCAAGCTGATGGCGATCATCTTCGGGTCCCTGTTCCTGGCGTTCGTGATCCGGCAGTGGGTACTCGGTTCGGTGGTGATCGAGGGGTTGAGCATGTACCCGACGCTGAACCACGGTGACCGGTTCCTTTTTCATAAATGGCCTTTCTGGAACAGCGGTCCCGGCCGAGGCGAGATAATCGTGATCCGCGACCCGATGGACGCGGAGCTCGAGATCAAGCGCGTCATCGGCCTGCCGGGGGACGTGATCCAGGTGCGTGACGGCTATGTCCGCATCAACAAGAAGCCGTTGGCCGAGCCCTACCTCGAACCTTCCATGCGCACCGATTCGGGGGAGTCCGGTCTCAAGATCACGCTGGTCCCCAAGGACCGGTATTACGTGTTGGGCGATAACCGCCATGTGAGCCGCGACAGCCGGACCTTCGGTCCCGTCGGGAGACACGATGTCCTGGGAAAGATCTTCCACCCGTCCGAGAAAAAAGCGCTCAAGGACGTCTGATGGGTCTGATGAGGGGGGCGCGGTGATGCGGGATCAGGTGATGGCGATCGATTGCGGGACCACGGGCAACCGCGCGATGGTCTTTGACCGGCGTCAAAAGCTCATCGCTTCTTCTTACCGCGAATTCACCCAGCATTACCCGCGCGCCGGCTGGGTCGAGCACGACGCCGAAGAGATCTGGCGGTCGGTCCGCCGCGTGATCCTTGATACTCTCAAAAAGACCGGCTCCGGCCGCATCGCCGGCATCGGCGTCACCAATCAACGCGAGACGCTGGTCGTGTGGGACCGCGCGACGGGACGGCCTCTGGCGCCCGCGATCGTGTGGCAGTGCCGGCGCACGAGCGACCTGTGCGCGACGCTCAAGGCTCAAGGTCATGAGCCCGAAGTCCACCGCAAGACAGGACTTTTCTTGGACCCCTATTTCACCGGCAGCAAGGTCCGCTGGACGGTCGAGCACCAGCCGCGTGTGGCCCGGGCGCTCAAAGCCGGCACCGCGCTTCTGGGCACGATCGACACTTGGATCATCTGGAAGCTCACGGGCGGGGCGAGCTTCACCACCGACCCCACGAACGCGTCCCGCACGCTTCTCTACGACATCCGTAAGGGGAGTTGGGACCGGGACCTTCTCGCGCTGTTCCGCGCGCCGGCCGGAGCGCTGCCCAAGGTTTTGCCGTGCGCGGCGGAGCGGGGAGTGACGGCTAAGGGCGTGATCGGCGCGGAGATCCCGATCCTGGGCGCCGCCGGCGATCAGCAGGCCGCCGCGTTCGCCCAGGGTGTTTCTCCCGAAGGCATCATCAAGAACACGTACGGCACCGGGCTTTTTCTGGTCGCCGAAACAGGCCGTACGCTCAAGCTGAACGACCGGCTCATCACCACGGTCGCCGCGTCCGCGGGCCCGGACCTGAGGTACGCGCTCGAGGGTTCTGTTTTTATCGGCGGAGCGGCGATGCAATGGCTGCGTGACGGCCTCAAGATCATCGGTTCCGCCGCCGAGTCGGAAGGGATGGCCCAAAAGCTCGCGTCCAACGATAGGGTCTATTTTGTGCCCGCGCTCGCGGGCCTGGGCTGCCCGCACTGGGACCCGTCCGCTCGCGGCGTCATTGTCGGCCTCACGCGCCAGACCCGCCGCGAGCATCTCGTGCGCGCGGCGCTGGAATCCATGGCGTATCAGACCCGCGACGTGGCGGATCTGGTGCACGCCGCTTCAGGTCTGCGGGTGAAGGACCTTCGTGTGGATGGGGGAGCCGTGAAGAACGACTGGTTGATGCAGTTACAGGCCGACATCCTCGGCGTGCCGGTCGAACGGCCCGTCATGACCGAGACGACCGCGCTCGGCGCCGCCGCGCTGGCGGGCATCGCCGCCGGCGTTTGGAAAAACCAGACCGACTTCCTCAAATACCGCCGGGTCGACCGCGTTTTTAAGCCCCGCATGAAGCCCGCCGTCCGCAAGCAGCTCCACTCCGACTGGCTTCGCGCCGTCTCCCGATCGAAGAACTGGGCCTGACCGCCCGCGGATCAGAGCGGGGTCGAGGCGGTCGTGCAGCGGCGGGTGATGCGCGGGTTGTGCTTGAGGAGCTCGGGCAGGATGAAGTTGACCGTGTCTTCCGCGGCGCGCCGGTGGTCGGTGAGTTTGACGCCGACCACGTTCACCATGCCGGACGGGTCGCGCGTGATCGAATGCTCGCGCGACGTGGCGTGGGCGCTCACGTCATTGCCGGGCAGCGCCAAAGGGCGGATGCCCGCGTCCGAGCTCAGGATGTCCGCGCGCGTCAGCTTGCGGTCCGGAAAATAGAACCTCACCGACTCCAATAAATAATCGATCTCCCCGTCCGTCGCCCGCACATCATCGGGGTCGGCGCAGACGCGCTCGGTGGTCCCGATCCGGCAGCCGTCGAACGAGTTGACGCAGAAAAAGATCCGCTTATCCCGCGCCTGCAGGAGCGCGGACTCCGGCAGGAACGGCTTGACGGTGATGTGCGCGCCCGCGACAGGGGAGATGAGCGGCTTCGCGGAGCCGTCATGAGCGGCGCGGACCCGATCGACCCAGGGTCCGGCCGCGTTCACGAGCGTCCGCGCCCGGAACGGCGTTTCCGCGATCCCCATGCGGACCAGGATCCTGAAAGTCCCGCTCTTTTCGTCCCGCTCCCATCCGGTCACCCCCGCGTTCTCAAGGCACACCGCACCCGCATGGACGGCACTTTCCACGGTCCGCCGGACCAGTGCCCGGTCGTCCGTCGTGCGGTCCCAGATCCGGACGGCTCCGAGCAGTCCTTCGCGCCTCAGCTGGGGCAGGACCCTCGTCACCGCGTCCGCGCCCCGGTACAACCGGGGTCTCCGTCCGCCGCCTGACATCGCCGCGAACAGCCAGTACAGAAAAGCGCCCGCGTGCACCATTCCGGGTTTGCGGGGATCGGACGTGTAGATGGGGATGAGCAGGGAAACGGGTTTGACCAGGTCGGGCGCGATCCGCTCCAACGCGCGGCATTCCCTCAGCGCCGAGAACACGAACCGGAAGTTCCGGCCCGCTCCCCGGAGGTCCCCGGCCAGCAGGGAGTTCCAGGCGATCTCCAGATAGCGGATCCCGCCGTGGATGAGACGGGAGCTGCGGCCGGAAGTCCCTGACCCGAAGGTGTTTTTTTCCAAAAGGAGCACCCGGGCTCCGCGCAGGGCAGCGTCCCGCGCGATCCCGGCTCCGGCGATCCCGCCGCCGATCACAGCCACGTCATAAAGAGGGGTTTGATAGTTCATCAAATTATTTTACGAAAATATATAGCCTGAGCCTTGAATAATGATGATTAATGATGTATTAACATAGTTAAGAATGATAGTAGGTTATCATTCAAAAGTCACTTTTGCATAGAGATATTTTGATGACAGAAAAGAACTTCACAAACGCTCCTCCTGCCGGTTTTTGGCAAAAGCCTCAGCTGGCCAAGCTGCTGGCCGCGGGTTACCTGGCCTTCCCCCTGATCTTCTGGTGGCAGATGCGTCATGCGCCGACTGGTCTGGACGAGGGAGCCATGAGCACCCTCGTTTTCGCCCAAGAGCTGTTCTGCGCGGTGACCGCCGCGACGGCCCTGCTCTGGGTGAGCAAACCTTCCTTAATATATCTCGTTTTCCTGTCGGTCTACTTCCTCGGGTTCAAGTTGTTCCACTTTTCGTCCGGCGCGCTCGATACGCCCACGGAGGTCGCGGCCACGATGTTCTGGTTCGCGGCTCCAACGGCCCTTCTGGCGTCCCAAGCGCGGCTGGCTTACACGGAGCCTGAGCGGCGGTGGTGGAAACGGCCGGAGCGGTATGCCCACCCGACCGGAGCTCAGGTGCTCGCGCGGGGTGTGAAGTTCCCGCTCGTGGTGGTGAATTTTTCACGCGGCGGCGTGTTCGTAAAATTGGATGAGCGGATCTTCCAGCAGGAAGTGGACGACGCGCAGGAGAAGCGCAGGGACGCGGCCGGCCGGTTCCCGTCGGTCACGAACGTGGAGCGCCTGATCGCGGCCAAGAATATGCACGAGTATCCCAAGATGGGCGAAGTGATCAGCGTCGCGATCGAGACGCTGCCGGGTCTCGACAGTCCGTTCAAGTCGAACCGCTTCGTGACCCGGGCGATGGTCGTGTGGGTCACCAAGGCCACCGACCCCTATCAGCACGGCCTGGGCCTGCAGTTCATCAACGTGTCGTTCCTCGACAACTTGCGCCTGCGCCGCTACTTCAGTCTGCTCCCGTCCAAGTCCTGATTGACTTCGCGCTCCCCCTCGATTAAGTTATGACCCTCATGACGAACTCCGCCGCGCAGGAAACGCGCATTCCCAGGGTTTTTTTGAAGGCCGGCCGCGAAACGCCTCTCGAAGGCTTCCATCCGTGGGTCTTTTCGGGCGCGGTCCAAAAGATCGACCCCTGCCAGCCGGGCGATCTCGTCCGGGTCTACGGCGCCGATAAACGCTTCTACGGCGTCGGGTTCGTGAGCCCGGCTTCGCAGATCCTGGTCCGCATGATCGCGTTCGAGGATGCCGTCGTTGACACGGGTTTCTTCGAGCGCCGGATCTCGGAGGCGTTCGCGCTCCGGACCCAGCTCCTGAAGCCCGGCACGGACGCCTACCGGCTCGTGAACGCCGAAGGGG
>CAZHID010000023.1:11853-16018 GCA_964532445.1 uncultured Planctomycetia bacterium
CCGTCAGCTTCGGCTTCGTGCTGCAGCCGGCGATCCTGCCGGGCCTCACGATCGACCGATACGCGGACACCCTGGTCCTGCAGGTCCATTCCGCCGGCATGGACCGGCGCAAACATGAGATCGTTTCCGCTCTCCAGCAACTGCTCAAGCCCAAGGCGATCTTCGAAAGGTCCGATGCCGATACGCGTCAACGCGAAGGCCTGGCCCCGGCCGAAGGCATCCTTGCCGGGGACGCTCCCGCGGACCGCGTCCTGATCACCGAGAACGGCCACCGCTTCGGCGTGGACGTGCGCCGGGGTCAGAAGACCGGATTTTTTCTGGACCAGCGCGAGAACCGAGAACGCGTCGGCCAAATGTCCGCCGGCCGCCGGGTCCTGAACACGTTCTGTTACACGGGCGGTTTTTCCGTCTACGCGGCGAAGGGCGGAGCGAAGCAGGTCATCTCGGTCGACGTGTCGCGCGAGGCGCTGGAGCAGGGGTGTGACAATTATTCGGAGAACGGTCTCGAGGTCCGTGAGGGGGAATGGGTCAAGGCGGACGTGTTCGACTACCTGCGTCAATCAGCCGGCGAATATGACCTGATCGTCCTTGATCCGCCCGCGTTCTGCAAACGGCGCGAGGATGTGCCTGACGCGTGCCGCGGCTACAAGGACATCAATCTCCAGGCGTTCCGCAAATGCGCGCCCGGCGCGATCGTTCACACTTATTCCTGCTCGTCGCACATGACCACGGACCTGTTCCGCAAGGTCGTCTTCGGCGCCGCCAAGGATTCCGGCCGTCAGGTCCGCGTGATCGCCGAGACGGCGAATCCCGCCGACCACCCCGTCAGCCTCTATCACCCCGAAGGCAGTTATCTCAAAGGGCTGGTCCTGCACGTTTCCTCATGCCGCGGGCCGCGAAGCGCCCGCCAAGACACAAAAAACCCGCTCGTCCGAGAACGAGCGGGTTTTTTAGTTTTTCAGAGCGCCGGGATCAGGCGGCGGCAGGGACGTTCAGGACCTCGACTTTTTCCATCCGGATCTCGGATTTGGGCCGGTCATTGCGGCCGGTCGGAGCGGTCGCGATCTTGTGGACCACGTCGATACCCGAAGTCACCTTGCCGAACACCGAGTGTTTGCGGTCGAGCCAAGGCGTCGCTTTTTCGGTGATGAAGAACTGGCTGCCGTTGGTGTTCGGTCCCGAGTTGGCCATCGAGAACACGCCCGGTCCGTCGTGCTTGAGCCCGGGAGCGAACTCGTCCGCGAACTTGTAACCGGGGCCGCCGGTGCCGTTGCCGTCCGGGTCGCCCGTCTGGACCATGAAGTCAGGGATCACGCGGTGGAAGACGATCCCGTTGTAGAAGCCCTTTTGCGCCAGCGTGACGAAGTTGCTGACCGTGCGCGGAGCTTCCTTGCCGTACAGGTCCGCCTCGATGACGCCGAGCGTCGTCGTGATCCGGACCTTGACGACGGCGGGGAGCTGAAGGGTGGACGGGACGGGACCTGAATCGGAACCGGGTGTGCTGCCGCTGGCCATGGCGTTCTCCTTGGGAATGAACAGGTAGAGCGCGATGACCGCGCCCACGGTGATGATGAGAGGAAGCGAAAGATATTTGTGCATGCGGGACATTCTAGTTCGGGGCTGAGGAATGTCAAGGCGTGATACACTAATGCGCATGCAAGCCGTTCAACAATACGCCTCAGTGGCCTTGATCGGATGGGCCTCCGGGCTCAATCTCTACCTCGCCGTCGCGCTTGCGGGGATCTGCGGGCGCGCGGGCTGGATCCCGTTGCCGGGCGAGCTCAAGGTCATCGAGCATCCGCTCATCATCGGCATCGCCGTCCTCCTCTACGCCGTCGAATTCGTCGCCGACAAGGTCCCGTACGTGGACTCGTTCTGGGATTCTTTCCACACGATCATCCGTCCCGCCGCGGCGGCCGGGATGGGGTACATGGCCGGCTCCGAGCTCGGGCCCGTCGCGCAGACGATGCTGTCCATGGGCGCGGGCACGTTCGCGCTCAACATGCACGCGGTCAAAGCCTCTTCGCGCCTCGCGATCAACACGTCGCCGGAACCCTTTTCCAACATCACGGCCAGCCTCGCGGAAGATTCGGCCGTGTTCGGGATGTTCTGGTTCTTCATCCAGCACCCGTGGCTGGCGCTCGCGCTCATCATCGTGACCCTCATCCTGTCCTATTTCCTGCTGCGCCTGCTCTGGAAGTTCGTGAAAAAACTCTTTAAAGCGGTGTTCGGTCTCGGGCGCAAGACGACCCCGGCCGCCATCGCCGCCGACAGCAAAAACCCGTCCCCGGCCGATCCCGGTCAGGCCGGCCACTCTTAAACCGACAGCTCAAGAAGGAAGTCCTTATGAAAAAATTCCTGATCCTCATCGCGATCCTGGCGGCCCTGATGATCGGCGTTGTCATCGTTTTTATCACCACGCTCGATGTGAACCGCTACCGTCCGATGATCGAGCAGAAGCTCAGCGAGGCGGTGGGGAACCCCGTCTCGATCGGCTCCTTGGGTCTGACGTGGAACGGCGCGCTGGCGTTGGAGGTCAAGGATGTCGTGATCCGCGAGGACGGCCGCACCGCGCTCAGCGTGAAGCGAGCGGCCGCGGCGCTGGATGTGTGGGCGCTCCTGTCCAAGCGCATCAGCGTCCCCTCGGTTGAAGTGATCGAGCCGCAGGTCGTTCTTACGCGGGAAGCTTCCGGGTCCATCAGCGTGGGCGGGGTCAGGCCAGGCGGCGCGGCCGGGAAGCCGGCGGCCAAGCCCGCTCCGAAGGCATCGGCCGCCGCGGGCGCGGTGGACTTCGCCGTCAAGTCCGTGCGGCTGAGGGGAGGACTTATCACGTTCGTCGTCCAGAACGGGCCCGAGCCCATCGTGATCCTTTTCCGTGAACTGGACGCGGACGTGAAAAATCTGGCATTGGGGTCCGAAGTCCAGTTCAGCGCGAAGGCTTCCGTGTTCGCCCAAGGTCAGAACCTGGAACTCGCGGGCAAGGCGACCGCGCTCGCGACGGGCGCGGCGGACCTGCGTGACGTGACGTTCCGCACCGACATCGCCCGGATCGATTGGAAAGCGCTCGGAGCCGCGGTCCCGGCCGCGCGTGACCTGCCGTTCCGTCAAAGCCCGGCCGGCGTCGTGACGATCCGGATCCCGTCGCTCAAGACAGCTCCCGGCCGCGCTCCCGAGTATGTCGCTCAGGCTGAGATCTCCGGAGGCTCGATCGCGCTCAAGGACTTGAAGCCCGAGATCACTTCCATCAACGTCTCGGCCCAGGCGGATCCCAAGACCATCGCGCTCAAATCGCTTGCGGCGGACTTGGCGGGCGGATCGGTCACGGCGTCCGGCACGATCCAGGACTGGACCGCGTCCCGCCGGACTTCCGTAAAATTAGAGGCTAAGAAGCTTCGGATCGAACGCTTCCTGCCGGCGGACAAGAACGGCAAGACCCAGTTCGAGGGGGAGCTTGGCGCCGCGTTCGACGGGAATTTTGAGAGCTTCGAATGGCCGCTGATCCAGAAGAACCTGAACGCCCGCGCGGTGCTCGACCTGCCGGGTGGACTGATGCTCAACATGAACCTGGTCCGTGAGGTGCTCGGCAAGCTCGACACGCTTTTTCCCGGCATCGTGGCGCAGGTCGAGTCGCGCCTGCCGGTCTCGTACAAACCCAAGCTCACCCAGCAGAGCACGGTGCTCAACCCGTTCCGCCACACCTTCGAGATCGTGAACGGAACGGTCCTGATCCGGGACCTTTCGGTCGCGACGGACTTCTTCTCGGCGGGCCTCAGCGGTGACCTGGCGCTCGAAGGCACGTTCGAGGGCCGCGGTTCCATCCAGATGGATCCCACGTTCTCGAACGCGATGTTCGAAGGCGCGCCGCCCGTCCGGGTGCTCGCGAACGCGGTGAGCCAGGTGGAGCTCCCGCTCAAGCTCCGTTACCGCAACAACAAGTTCAGCGCCCTGCCGGATCTCGAGGAGATCGGCCGCCGGCTCATCCCGCAGTCGGGTCAGCAGCTCCTGCAGACAGCGTTGGGTATCGGCGCCGCGGCCTCGGGATCTTCGGGATCCGGAGCGGCCGCTTCAGCCGAGGGAGGGGCCGCCGGCTCCGCTCCGGCGTCATCCGGCGGCGGATGGCTGAGCCAGATCCAAAGCATCGCGGGCGCCGCGATGGAATCCCAGC
>CAZHID010000023.1:16100-18622 GCA_964532445.1 uncultured Planctomycetia bacterium
TCTGGATGGCGACCCCGGCGGAAGACCCGCTCAAGGATTACTACAAGGCGCTGATCCAGGCCGCCGCGGTCTTCGAACACATCCGCCGTCACAACCTGCGCGGCGCGGCGGGGCTTCTCGCGACCTGTATCCCTATCCTTGAGCGGTACGCGCCCAGGACCCTCGGCTTGGACGTCAAGGCCCTGCTCGCCGATCTGGAGCAGGCCCGGCATCAGGTCCTGAACACCGAAGACTTCACGCCCGCCCGCCCGCCGCAGATCAAATTATGGATCGAATGAAACGCCATCCTTGGATCGGCGCGCTGATCGTCGCCGCCGCGTCCTTTGCCGTCTTCTCCAACACGCTGGGGTTTGAATTCGTGTGGGACGACACGCAGATGATCGTCCGCGACAAGTCGATCGAGAGCGCGCGGACCCTGCCGGCCGCGCTCGTCAAACCTTTGGGTTATTACGGGGAGGAAAAGCCCGAGGGCTCGCTTTGGCGTCCCGCTCTCACGCTGACTTTTTTTGCCGACACCCAGGTCTGGGGCAAATCCAGACCATGGGGATACCACCTGACCAGCGTTCTGATCCACGCGGCCGCGGCGGTGTTTTTTTATCTGCTTTTGTGCCGGGCCGTCGGGCCTGGCTGGGTCGCGCTGGCCGCGGCCTTGATCTTCGCGCTTCACCCGGTCCACTCCGAAAGCATCTCCGGTGTGAACGCGCGCGGGACGCCTCTTTCCGGCCTGTTCGTGCTCGCCGCTTTTTTGCTTTGGCCGAAGCGGCGATGGCTTTCCGCCGCGGCGTATCTCGCGGCGATGTATTCCAAAGAAACGGCGGTCCCGCTGTTCGGCGTGCTATTGGCGTATGACGTTTGGGCGCTCAAGTCCCGGAGCGCGGCCGAAACGCTGCGCCGCGTGGGGCCGGCCGGCGCGGCGCTGGCGTTCTATTTTTTGACGCGCTTTTGGGCGCTCGGCGGATTGGGGTCAGCGGCTTCGGACGCCGCCGTGTCGGAATACGCTTCCTGGTCGAACCGCTTATGGATCCAGCCGGTGTATTTGGCCGAATACGTGAAAATGGTCCTTTGGCCCGCCGGACTGCACCACTGGCGTGAACTGTATTTTCCGCGGCAGTTCTTCGAGCCGGCTTATTTCGCCCCGTTCCTGATCTTCACGGCCGCGCTGTTCGCCGTCTGGAGGTCGTTCAAGAGCGGCCCGGGGGTAGGTATGGGCCTGGTTTGGGCCGCCATGTTCTACACGGTGATCCAGAACCTCTTTTTCCTGTCCAATAGTCCCGTCAAGGAGAGCTGGTTGTACCTGCCGCTCATGGGTGTTCTGTGGTGGGCCGCCGCCGCGGCTTCGGCGGCCGGTAAGTGGACGCGGGAGCAGGGGTGGGGGAGCGCGCCCGCGCGGGCCGCGGTCATCGCCGCGCTCGTTTTGGCCGCCGCGCTCGGGGCCGCCGCCTGGCATCAGAACCGGGTCTGGAAGGATGAACTCACGTTGTTCGAGCATACCAGCCGGCATGTCCGCCGCGACCCGATGATCTTCAGTAATTTGGGGGTCGCGTACGCGAAGCTCGGACGTTTTGATCAGGCGGAAGCCGCGTTCCGCAAGGCGCTGGCGATCGATCCCGCCGACCTCAATGCCAATTTCAATCTGGAATTGCTGGCGAAGGACCGCGAGCGCAAAGCCGCGGAAGCTCAGACCGCGGAAGCGGCCAAGGCGGCCGAGGAACGGATGCGGGCCGCGATCACCGGCACTGCCGCGCCGGGAGAGCCCGAGGATCCCGCGGACCGCGCCGAAGTCCTCGAAGAGACCCAGTACTGCCTTGAGGATATCGAAGTGGATATCGACCGGGTTCCGGGACTAGCGCTGTCCCAAACGCTGTCGGGACCCGTCTTCAGCTGGGGCGGCCGCCCGGTCGCCGACCTCACGATCCCCGCGCTGGAAGAACTGCTCAACCGCTGCACTTCGGTCGCGGACACGATCCGGATGGAAGACGAGGAAGACCGGCGGAGTCACGCCCGTTGAGCGGACACCCGCTCCAGGGTCCGCGCCAAATAACCTTGGCCGTGTTCGCGGCATCAGGAGCAATGGGGGCCCAAACTCGGTGTCGGCGACGCCTTTTGGGCCGCCCGATGGAAGATGTTCGCGCGCGCCGACCGGAGGCAAACCGTTTTGGTGTTCGAGGGCTGGACCGGCGGTTCCTGGAAGCGCTTGCCGATGGAAGACCGATATCCGGCCAAATGGGAGAGCGGGTTTCGCTGGGAACGCGCGCCGGTCTACCGCCGTAGGTCCCGCCAAATTCCGTTCGCCCGCGCGGCCTGTTCGGAATTCAAGCCCGAAAAGGTGCGGATGTCGCTCTGGCGATGGGACAAGACGATCGGTTCCGTCGAACAGCCTTATCGCCGCCTGGTCAAAAAACCTCTGTTCGAAATGAGTTGTGATGACGGACCCCGATAGATCCAGGCTCCAGCTCTGGGATCTGACGCGGGCGCTGACCGCGGTTTCCGCGCTTTTTGTGTGGCTGCCCCGAGGTCTCTAT
>CAZHID010000024.1:0-7807 GCA_964532445.1 uncultured Planctomycetia bacterium
TGCGCAACGTATTCGTTCTTGATTGCCTGAGTGTCGTAGGCGGTGAGTGCGGCAAAGATGAGGACGCCGATGATCGAGATCGCGAACATCATCGCCGGCGACTGCAGGAAGATGTTGATGACCATGGCCACGATCAGACCGATCACGGACATCACCGTACGGCGATGAGCGAACTCGGTGGTCGCCCCCATCAGGGTCATTTCCTTGAACAGGTGCCAGTTCAGCGCGGCGGCGGACTTGAACGCGCCGGTCGGGGAGGATTTTTCGATCTTGAGCATCTCCGTGACATCCTGGTCGGTCAGGTGCTTCAGGGCCGCCTTGGCCATGTGGTCCGAAAAACTGCCGGCGCCGGTCCCGCGGGTCAGGACAAGTCCGATCCAGCTCATGGCGGTGAACCAATAAGTCTTGATGGCGCGCTCGTAATAACCGAGGATGAAACCCTTGAAGAGATGGTAGGGCAGGCCGATGGTGAGATGCAACACACCTTTGAGGAAGGTTCCAACACCGCCTTTGAACAGGATCTTTGCCACGCCGCCCTCGGCGCGGATCTCATCGCGCATCCCCGTGACCATATCCCAGGCCAGGGTGAGGATGAACTTGGCGGCGATCGCGAGCGGGACCATCCAGCCGATGCTCAATCCGAGCACAATGGCCGTCGTGATGCCGATCGCGGCACCCGAGCCCCAGGTCAGGAGCTCGAATCGGGTGGAACGTTTGTGACCGCCCTGATCCGACGACTGGATCAGCTGCTTCCAACGGGCGAATCCGAGCGTGATCATATTGCCTTTGACGGCCGTAAAATTGGAATCTTGAGCTTTGGCGGCGGCCTTGACCGCGTCCAGATCGGCGTAGGTTTGCTTGGCGGCCACGGAAGGCTGAGGAGGCGCTTTGGCCATGAAGCCGATGAGGGCAAAGATCGCTCCGACGGCCGGGACCATCCAGACCCACGCCAGCACCGCGCTCAACGTCACGGCCGGCAGCAGGACCGGTGCAAAGAACAGGACCGCAGCGATCGCAGTGGCGGCCAAACCGTATTGAACCGCTGCGCCGAACCGTTCACGCCAGGTCGAAGCGGGACGGTCCGCGGACGCAGGGGCTTGGACAGGAGCCTGGACAGGAGCCTGGACCGCGGGCACGGCGGCCGGGGGTGTGAGCGGAGCGGCCGGCGTCACGGCCGGCTGGGCCTTGACGGCAGTCGGTCCGTTCGGACGCACATCATTAGCGAGCTTCAAATATTCGGCGCGAAGTGCATTGCGGTCGATAACTCGGTTCGGCACGCCGGCTTTACGGGCGCTGTCGGCCGTGTTGCGCACCGCGTTCTCCGCCAAGGTCTGATTGGTGTCCGTATTGTTCGGGTCTTCGAGATCAAGCCTCAAAGCGGCGCTGATCTGAGTGACGACCCCTATCAACGCTTCCTGCTGCCTTTGAGCCCGGGTCGGCCGGAACTTGGCGGTCTGCTCGCCTTGGCCGGGCAGACTTCTCGCCATATCTTCTCTCCTGGGGCTAAGGTCCTCAGGCTTGTCCTGCTTGGGCGCTGCTGTCAATTCGGTCAGCCGCTGTCCGATGACCGAAGCGATATTCTGCAGCCACAGATCGACCATCACCTCATCGACCGCGGACCGAAGCCGGGCATCCACAGCGGCTTGCATGGCTTCCAGCACGGCGGCATCCGCCGACTCAGGAAAAGCTCCGGTCACGATGGCCGCGAACTCGGGTGAATTCAGCGCGATCTCCGAGGTGCCTGAAGCGACTTGCGCACGTAAGACTTCGAGAATACGCTCGACCTGTTCGTTCGCGGCATTTTGAGCGGAGTCACCGGTATCGGCGGCATCCGCCATCCGTGCCGCGGCAGGGGCCGCGGTCATGACAGGCGCCATCAGCGTCACCTGGCCCGTCGTCCGAGTATCGGCGCCCGAACGGCCTCCGAGGGTCAGTCCGCCGATCGCGAGGACCGTGCCGGCAGGAGCAAGCGGTCCGCCAAAAACACTGTGCACGTTGATACCGCTCGTGCTGGGGTCGGAAGCGGCGCCGGAAGCGACGGTGAGGCCTTCGGCCGCACCCTTGACCCGGGCGACCTCGAGACCGATCTGCGCTTCCGTTTCCCTCAGGTAGGATTCAAAACGCTGTTTTTCGGACGCGGTGAGGTCGTTCAGGTCCATGCCCTTCTTGCGAAGCGATCGTTCGTAGGCGGTCTTCCATTCCTTCTTCCAGGTACCGGTGAGACGGTTGGTGCCGCGGCTGGCGGCGACCCGGCCCAAAAAATCCTTCTTGGCCGCTTCAAGCGCCGATTCCACCGCGCTGCGGGGAACGACGGATCCCGCGGCGGCGTCGACCGCCGAAACGGCGGCGGCGGTCACGGCGGAACCCTTGCGGGCGGCCGAGTCGCGTTTTTCGATCTCGCGGCGACGGAGGTAGTGGGAGAGAGGTACGCGGTGGGACTCGACCGATGGGATTCCGTACGTTTTGAATTCGACGGTGACCTGCAGGGCGCCTTCAACGCCGGCGAGCGCTTGATCCAGCGCGCCGGGTTCGCGCGGGTCGAAGCCCGGGTCGACGCCTTTGAGCGCGAGGTCCTTGAGGTATGAATCCAGATAAACTTTGCGGGCCTCGTCGAACTTCATGCCGCTGCGCATCGCGGTCGCGACCACGATCGCGGCGGCCTCAAGACGCGCTTCCGAGCGGATCTTTTCGTCGAGGAAGGAACCTTTGCGTGTGATGATCGTGACGTAGGGGCGATCACCGGACTTGGCGTCGAACTTGGGAAGGTAGACCAGGTGGGTGACCTGGTCGCGGTTCATGAGCTCCGAGAGGCCTTCGGTGTGATAACCGCCGGTGACCAGCGCGGCGACGCGGGTCCCGCGCTCGCGCATGCGCGCGAGAAGACGGCTGAGCATCGCCTGGTTGCGCTCTTCAGCGAGCTGGTAGAACTTGTCGGCGGCGGGGATCTGGCGGGCGAGGTAGTCAAAGTTGACCTCGTACGCGGACACGCCGGTCTTGGATTCCATGTCCTCGAAGAATTCCTTGATCGAGGCGATCTCGAACTGTTTGCGGTTGGCCTCGAAGAACGCGCGGTCGGCGGTCGTGAGTTTGGATTCGAGCAGCTTGCTCATCACGCGGATCACGTTGCTGACGCGGTCAAGGCGGCGCGCGTCGCCGGACTTCATCAGCTTGGCGCGGAGGCGGTCCTCGAAGCGGGAGGTCTCGCCGAACACCGCGAGCAGGTCGATCGCCTCGTACAGGACCGCGTATTCGGAGAACTTGATGAGCTCGGCGTAGGACGCGGGGTCGACGCCGGCCTTCTGGGCGGCGAGCGCGAGCTCCGTGTGGAAGCGGCCGGCCGTCAGACGGCCGATCTTGAACTGAACGGCCTGCTGGACCAAGGTCTTGAGTTCAGCGCCTTTAAGACGCTTGCGCAGCTCAGCGACCAGCGCGTCGCGCTGGGCCGTCGCGGCCTTGAAGTCGATCGCGTCCTCGAGCTCCGAAGCGCGCACCAGCATGTCGAGGTTGGAAAGGTCCTGGGTCGTAACGCCGCTCTTTTCGGCGAGGGGCTTGAGGAATTTCCAGTAGTCGGAGAACTTGAGGTCGCCGCTCTCGTGGAGCAGGCGGTTGCGGCTGAACTCGACCATCTCAGGCGTGAAAAGTTTTTTCTCGAGCTTCCGGACCGCCTCAAAAAGTTTGGACAGGTGCGCGTTGATCTTGGCCTGCTCGCCCAAAAGACGCTGGTACGCGTGGACGTTCTTGGTGTACAGCGCTTCGTCCTCGACGCCGTAGAGCTCGACCTTGTCCTGCGACACGATCTTGAAGAATTCAGCGGCACCGATGCGGGTGTTGCGCAGGAGCGCTTCAGCGGCCTTTTCACGGACAGCCTTGACCGGGAACGAGGAGACGAGCGAAGGATCGATGGCGCCCTCGGTGCCCTCGACGCCGACCAGGTCCATTTCGTACTGTCCGACCAGGCCCTTGATCATTTCGGCGATCGCCTTCTGCGCGCCGAGCGAGGAGTGAGCGTCCTGAATGTTGATGATGACCTCGTCGCCCTTGCCCTGATGAGCGGCCTGGCGCAGCGCGAGGTCCGGAGAAACTTCGATCTTGGAAACAGAAGCGCCGAGCGCGTTGGAAGATTTAGCGGAAGTCACCTGCTGCCAGGCGGGCGCGCCGCCGTTGGCCATCACAAAGTCTTGCCATATAAAGGAAGCGCACGTCACCGCCGCGACAACCTTGACCGCAAACTTGAATTTTCTTTGTGAGTTTAGGATCATAAAATCTGATTAGTTATGCTTACCATTAATCATAATAATCTGAGTTAATTTTAGATATTTCAACATTTTAATTATTGGCACAATGACATTAATCCCTTGTTCCAAAATGTGAAAATTGAAGATTCATTTGATTCCCCCATTGAGAGACCCCCTCCAACCGATTAGAAGTATACATAACATCTCTCGATAATTCAAATGATAAAAGCTCAATTTATCTATATTTTTCTTTTTCTTACTTTTGATGACTTTTAGTCGAACTTGCTCGCGTTTGGATAGTATCCAAGGTGATATTGGCAGGTTCCGTTGATTCATAGACCCTGAGCCGGCGTTGATGAAAAACCAACCGGTGGCCGGACCGCTCCAAGCGCTGAGCGCGGGTCTTGGAATTCCAGACCAGAATGTAGTCTGCCTGGGGACTGGGCTTGCTGATCAGGAAATGATGCGGCCAGGCCGCATCTACCTTATGCCCTTTGACCCCGGCACACACCAGATCCTCGGCCGCCATGCCGTATCGGAAGATCAGCTTGCCGAACACCTCGAGGTACGAACGATCGGCCGGAACGACATCCAAGTACTCCAGCTTAAACGCCTCCAGGCGAAAAACGCTGTTCGGTTCCAGCGCCTCCATGCCCGACAGGAATTCGGCGACTTGGGGCTGAATGCTTTTCATCTCCAGAGCGGCGACCGTGGTCTGCCAGAGGGTCACGATCCCCAACACGGCGGAAGAAACCGCCTTCCAGACCTTATCGGACCGGTCGAGCGCCAGCACCCAGAGGGCTGTAAAGATGAGCGGGATCCTGTCGTTCACCATGGAACCGTAATACCGGCCGCCCTTTCCGTAACTCCAGGGCGCGGCCAAAAAGATCCCGGTCCAGATGACCGCCAAAATGATCATGAGGGTCCGATCCCCCGTCCGCTCATCCGCCGGCCGTGCGGGAGCGATCAAGGAAGCGATGATGCCCATGATCACCGCGATCAGCCAGCAGGTAAAAAGCATTCCCCGGACGCCTGACCGGCTAAAAGTATCCAGATATCCGGCTTGGGACGCGTAGATCAGCCAGTCCGTGACCGGCCTAAAATCCAGACCCAGATCCTTCTCTCCCAGGACAAAAACGGCCACCGCGGCCGCGCAAAGCACCAGCACCCCCGCCGCCGGCACACGGCCGGCGCGGCGGCCGGAGCGGAGGTCCAGCGCGAATTGGACCGCCACCGCGGAGGCGAGGAACGCCAGTGTGATCAGGTGCGTCACGTGGGAAAGCGCCGTGAAAGCCGCCAGCAAGACCCAATCCGTGAGCCGCATGCTTTGCCGCCGGGTCCACCACCACCCGAGGATGAAGAACGAGAGCCCCAGCCCGATCATGAAATTGTAAAGGCCGATGAGGGCGATAAGGCTGTACCCGAACAGGTACCCCAGGATCTCCGCGGGATGAAAACCGCGGTGCATCCGGCGGGACCAGAACGCCAGACCCCAGGCGGTGAGCGTCATTCCCAGACAGATCACGATCCGCTCGGCGGCGTCATATCCCACGGTTTTTTGAAAAACCGCGATCAAAACCTGACAAACCCAGTTGGATGTCCGTCCAAACTCGGGATCGTAGTGTTCGCGGACGGCCGTGTTGGCCGGGTCCAGGTGTTCAGTGAGAAGCTTGGCGTCGTAGAGGTGGGCAGGTCCATCCTGGGTGAGGAACACGGGAAGCGTCCAAACGGGGACGCAAAGAATGACGGCGGCGATGAGGTGAAAAAAAGGCGCGCGGAGCGTCAGCGGCATGTCTCAATATAGCATAGTCGCGCGAGGATCGGGTTCGTGCGACAATAGCTCCGCGTTATGACCTCCTCCCTCTCTTATTGGACCCGCTCCCTGCGGCTGGCCGCGCGTGACCCATTGAAGCTGGGCGCGATCGCGCGCCTCAAGGCCGGGGGCGTGAACGGTTGGAACGATCCCGCGCGGGACGCGCGGGCGCCTTTTCCACTCGTGGTCTCGATCCGGATGAACTACGGATGCAACCTGCGCTGCCTGATGTGCAACCAATGGGGCGAGAACGGCGTCTTCATCAAAACCCCCGACCGGCTCGTCCCCCGCGAAATGACGCTGGAAGATTGGAAAACCTTCGTGGACCGGATCGCTCCGTTCCGGCCGTACATTTATTTCACGGGCGGAGAGCCGTTGATGAACCCGGATGTCCTGGAACTCGTCCGGCATTGCTCCCGCCGCCACCTCCCCACCGGAATGTCCACCAACGGGACTTATCTCAAAGCCCGGGCCGAAGAACTGGTCCGTTCGGGCCTGGACTACCTTTATACAAGCCTCGATTCGCCCGTTCCGCTGGAGAACGGATCGATCCGCCCGACCGCGCGCGGGGGTGACTCCTCCGCCGACGCGGTGGACGCCATCCGGCACACGGTCGAAACGCGCGACCGGCTCAAGATCGGCCTTCCGATGGTCCAGGTCCAGACGATCATCGTGCGCGAGAACCATGACCGTCTCTACGAGACCGGCCGGTTCGTGAACGACATCCTCAAAGCGGATTGCTGGGGGCTCCAGCCCTGCGTGTTCACGACCCCTGAACTGGACCGGCAAACGACCGCGGTCTACCAGGAACGTTACGGACAGGACCAGGCGGGATGGACCGGGTTCATCCGGGGCTTTGAAGGGCTCGACCCCGACAAGCTCGAGTCCGAGATCGCGCGGATCCGGTCGGCCCGCTGGCGCTTCAAGCTGCGCCTGTACCGGCCGATGGGCATGCGGGGCTTTTCGTTCCGGCGTTATTTCTTCGAGCCCGAACGTTTCGCGGCGGACGAGCCGCTGACCTGTATGAACCCTTATGTGTTCGCGCAGATCCAGCCCAACGGCGACGTCGCTTTCTGCGGCAGCCAGCCGGATTACACGATCGGCAACGTCAAGGAACAGGCGCTCGACAAGCTGTGGAACAACGACCGCGCGCGGCGGTGGCGCGCGTCCCTGCGCGAAGGGCTTTTTGCCTCCTGCACGAGGTGCTTTTCGCTGCATGAATTCAGCCATTTCCGCAAATGATCCGCGGCCCCCGATGACGGCGTACGCGCTGCCGGACCTTCCGCCGTTCCGGACGCCTGAAGACCGGGCGGCGACGGTTTTTTTGTGCGCGGGGGCGGGTTGGGGCAACCGCAGGGCCGCGGAAGCGCTGGCCGAACGGACCGGGTCGGCAGCGGACCGGGTCGCCGCGATCGAGACCTTCCTGCCGCCGGCCTGGATCCGCCGGGACTTCGATCGCTACCGCCGGATCTGCGAACAGGCCCCCTGGCTCTTGGGGTGGATCTACGCTTTTCCGGTGAATTACGCGCTGAAGCCATTTTTGGCCGGAAGCGACGAAGAAAGTCTGGAGACCGCTGAGCGGATCGGCGCGTGGGCGCGCGGGGCCGGCGCGCGGCATCTCGTGGTCACGAGCCACCGCGCGGCGTTCTGGGCCGCCAAAGCCAAGGCTGCCGGCAGGCTCGACTGCCGGATCTGGTGCGCGATCACCGACTACGCCCTGAGCCCCGGGTGGCGGCACATCGACCGGGACCTAGTAGCC
>CAZHID010000024.1:7817-18171 GCA_964532445.1 uncultured Planctomycetia bacterium
TCCAATTTTCCCGAAAAGATGAAAAAAGCGCATCTTCCGCATCCGATCGCGGTGCTCACCGCGTTCGAAACCGCCGTAACGGCGGAGGAAGAACCGCCGGCGGGGAACGTTATCGTCACCGGCGGAGGTTGGGGACTGGGACGGCTGGACCGCGCCGCGGAAGCGCTTGTCATGGCCGATCCTGCTGTCCGGGTCCGGGTCTTCACCGGCGAGAACCGGGCTTTGGATGCCAGGCTCACGGCGGCCGCGGGGCGATATGGCGGCCGGATATCGGCGGTGTCCGGGACCGACCTGGCAGGTTCGATCGGCCAAGCCGCAGCGGTGGTCTGCCGACCCGGCGCGATGACGCTCACCGAGGCGTACGCCGCCCGCAAAAAGATCTTTATGCTGCCGGGACTTCCGGGGATCGAACCGCTGAACGCCCGCTACGCGGCGGAACGATTCGGCGCGGAACCGTTCTCCGCCGATAATTACCTGCGCTGGAAGCGCAAATTGCTTTAACGCCTTCATTATGAAATAATCATTCGATGTTGGCCCTTCCACCCCGAGTTCAACGCCTGCTTCCCTGGGTCGCGCCCTACTTCACCTCCGTCATCGCCGCCATCTCGGCGGCCAACCTTGAACTCGCGCGCGTCTGGTACTCCCACGCCGCTTATTACCTCTTATGGGTCCTGCTCTGGATCTGGGGGCTCTCGACCGCCCATCTGGCGGTGCAAATGGGTTGGAACCCGGTCACTTGGGCGCGCCGTCACTGGGCTGGCATCGCCGCGTCGCTTGTTGTGACCGCGCTGGTGGGGACGGCCGTTCCGGCGACGCTGCGCATCCTGAGCGATGAAGCCAATGTGATCGCCGTGTCGCGGTCGATGGTCTTTGAGAAGCGCGCGGACAACATCACGCACGGTTACCGGTTCTTCATGAATTTCTTCACCGAGGACCGCGCGCGCGGCGACGTGGAAAAGCACGGGCTGCTTTTTCCCTTCGGTGTCCATCTGATCCACGCGGTCACCGGGTACCGGGCCGAGAACGCGTATGTGTTCAACCTGCTGTGCTTCCTGGCTCTCCTGATCCTGTCCTACTCGATCGCCGCCGCGCGCCATGGACGGATCTGGGGCGTCAGCGCGGCCCTGCTCGTTGCCGCGATGCCCATCATACCGCTGGTCGGGCGATCAGGCGGCGTGGACCTTCTAGGCGCGCTGGTGTTCCTCGTTTATCTGTGCGCGATCCGGATCCACACGGAACGCAAGGACGGCGCGTCGCTCGGATTCCTCGTGTCGTCCACGGCGCTGATGGTCCACGCCCGGCAGGAATACGCGCTGGCCGGCCTGCTCGGACTGGCGGTGGTGTGGGCGGCGGGCCGGCTGGATATCCGCGCCATCTTCACGGGTTATGTTCCGACACGTCTGCTCGCGCTCACCGCGCTGCCGATCTGGTGGCAGCGTCTTCTCGTCAAGGACCCGTTCGAGAACGCCGCGCATGAAGCGCCGTTCGCGCTAAGCCATTTTTTCAGCAACAACTGGATCTTCATCAAGCAGTATTGGAATTTTAAATACTACATCCCGTTCTCGCCGGTCATCCTGATCGTCGGCACGGCAGCTCTCGGCTGGGCTTGCTGGCGTTTCGCGCGGCGCCGCCCCCGGGTCTGGCCGCCCCGGTCCGCGGACACCGCCACGGTCAGCTGGATCGCGATCGGAACGGCGCTCGCGGTCGAATGGGTGATCCTGACCTCCTACTTCCGGGGTATTCCCGATCACCCGAGCGACACGCGTTATTTCCTGCTTTATTGCGCGGTGCTGTCCCTCATAATGAACGACGGATTGGCCCGCTGGATGAGCCGCGCCAGGGTCAGGGCCTTGAGCCTGTCGCTGACGGTGTTCGCGGTCTTCCTGCCGGTCGCCACGGACGGACGGTTCATCAACTCACAGCTGGCCGTCCGTTACCACGCGTTCGCGGTGGACTTCCTCAAGAAGAACGCCCATCAGAACAGCCTGATCGTCTCGAACCGGCCCGGACATTTCGCCATCTACGGCTACGGCTCGGTCGGTATCGGTTGGGCGAACCATGAGCGTGAAATGGTCCTGGATTTCCTTCGGCAGCACGCGGTGCGGGACATTTTCGTGATCCAACAACTGAACCCGAAGAACGAAATGAAGCCCGTCAAGGAAGATATGCTGCACCAGGACTTTATTCTGGAACCGGTCCTGCTGATGCAGAACACGCTGGATGAGGTCATCCGGATCTCCAAAGTCGTCGTCGATGACGTGAACCAGCCCGGGCGTCTTGCCAATTTCGGCAATTACCGGTCGATCACGTCGCCGTTCCCGGGCATGCAAGGTATCGTAGGCCTGCCGCAGTTCCAGAACCAGCCATCCTCGGTCCCTCCGTCCTCACGGCCGGTCGCCGTTCCGATTGACGATAAGTCCTCCTGAGCGGACCTCGACTCCACGGCTCTCCCGCCCGGCCGTCGCAGTCCTGCTCGCACCGGCGGCGCTGGTCTGGATCTGCATGATCAACATTTGGCCGGGATGGCCTGAACCCGGTCAACTGGCGCACGCCTACCTGACCCATTCCCTCTACCACCGCGGCGACCTGTCCGTCGGACCCGAGGTCGAGTCCTATCTTAAAGCCGAGGACCTCGCGCAAAGCGGCGGCCGTCTATACTCGATCAAGCCCCCCGCGCTTTCTCTTTGGCTCCTGCTCTTCGCGCCGGTCATCGACGCGGCCACACCAGGACCGCTCAACGTTTTTCAGATCATCTACTTTGGCCGCCTCACAGCGCAGCTCATCCCTCTCCTGGCTTTCCTGTGGGTGTTCGGCCGGTTCCTCGAGCGGTTGGCGGGACCCGCCGCCGGATGGGGCGCGCTGCTTCTGCTCGTGTTCGGAACGGCCTTCCTGGGTTACGGAGGTTATCTGTACGCGCACGCGCTTTCCGCCGCGCTCCTGGGAGGCGCGCTGATGTGCGCGCTCGGGCACGCGGAAGGCCGGGTCGGGCCAATGCGCGCGGCGGGAGCGGCTTTTTGCGCGTCGCTGGCGGCGACGGGTGATTGGTGCGCGGCTCCGGCGGCGGCGGTCGTCCTGGCCGCGGCTTTGATCGCGGGACATCGGCGGACCGAACAGGCCCTTCCCCGGGTCCGGACATGGTTGGCCGCCGGGGCTGGGGTGGTGGGACCCGCGGCTCTCCTGGCGGCGTACCAGTTCCTTTGTTTCGGCGCTCCATGGGCCGCCTCGTACTTCAAAGGTTTTTCCAAATGGCAGAGCGGGCCGGGGATCGCCGGGCTCCTGTCGGGGTTCAGCCCGGACTCCTTGTGGCAGGTGACGGTCGGCCCGTGGCGCGGGATCTTTTTTTATTCGCCGTGGATCGCGGTCGCGGCGGCGGCCGGTGTTCACGCGCTTTTTTTACGATCCGGCAAGAACGGGCGGCTGAAGGCGGTCCTGATGACCGGTCTGGCGGCGTTCGCTGCCCAGATCGTTTTTTTGGCGTTCTACCGGAACCGTTCCGGGGGTTTTTCGTTCGGATTCCGTTACCTGCTGCCCTCGCTTCCTCTGATCACGGCGGCCGCGGCCGCGGCGATCGCTTCGGTCCCGACGCGGGCGCGGCGGGTTTACCTGTTCGCGCTGGCCGGCACGGGTCTCTGCGCGGCGGGAATGCACGCGCTGGCGATGCCGGTCTTTCCCTTCTTTCCGGTCGTCCATCCGGTCAAGGTCAACACGATCCAGGCGTTCGTCCTTCCGACGCTCCGTGAAGGATCATCAGCGCTCGCGTTGACCGACCTTGCCGGCTGGGGGAACCTCATCTCCGCGGCGGTCCCGTGGGCCGCGGCGGCGGCCGCGTTCGGCTCGTTCACGCTGATCTGCGCGCGGCGCGGTCTTGTCGGAGGCGGCCGCGCTTGGACGGCGGCCGCGTGCGCTCCCGTGGCGGCGCTCCTCCTATGGGCCGGGCTCTCGGAGGCGGGCGTCCACCGTACGCAGCAATCCGAGAAGAAAAGGATCATCGCCGCGCGGATGCTCGTCAGCCCTGATGAACGTGCCGCGACGGCCGAAGGCTTCCTGAAGATGGTCTTCCCCGGACCGGAGGACACACAAGCGCAGCAGCGGTACCGGATGTGGCCGGCGGCCGAGCGTCAGCCGGCGGAGAACGGACCGCGTGTCTGACCTGGTGATCCTGGGCGGAGGGGTCACAGGATTGGCGGCCGGCGTCGAACTTCTGAGGCGGTCCGAACGCAAGGTCCTGCTCATCGAAAAAGCGGATCGGGTCGGAGGCCTTGCCTCGACGATCGATCTCGACGGTTGGGGAGCTGACATGGGCTCCCATCGCGTCCATGAGAACTACGATCCCCGCGCGCTCGAATTGATCCGCTCCTTGATCGGCGCCGACCTCCTCGTCCGTACGCGGCGGGGCCGGGTGCGCGTCGCTGGAAAATTCATCGATTATCCGCCCAACCTCCTGACCTTGCTGGCCGGCATCGGCGGGATGCGGGCGGTGCGCGCGGCGGCGGATTATCTGCGGCGGGGAAAGAGCCGGACGGACAACTTCAAGGCACGCGCGGAATCGGCGGTCGGCGGCGAACTCTACCGGCTTTTTTACCATCCGTACGCGGTCAAGCTCTGGGGCGTCGATCCCTCGCTCCTCGCGGCGGATCCTGCCGCTCAAAGAACGGGCAAGCTCGGTTGGCGGAGGCTGTTGTCCGAAGCGGCGCGTCTCGTCCGGCGGCGGCCGCCTTCGTACCTTTATCCAAGACACGGCATCCGACAGATCGCCGCGGCGCTGCGCGCTGAGTTCATCAGGCTCGGCGGGACCGTGCGCACATCCGCGGAGGTCAACGCGATCCAAACGGAGCGCGGACGCGTGACGCGGATCGAGTTCCGGCAAGGACCGGGCGCGGATGGACGCGCCGTCTCAGATATCCGGGAACCGCGCGCGGTGATCAGCACGCTTCCGCTGCGCCGTACCTGCGGACTCCTCGGCGCTGACCGGGCCCTGAACGGCCTGGGCTACCGGGCGCTCAAGGTCCTTTATCTGTTCTACCCCGCGTCCGCCGCGACACCGCACGAGACTTACTACATCCCCGACCCGGACCGCCGCATCGGACGCGTTTCGAGGCCGGCGGCTTACAGCGGGGATCTGGCGGCGGACCCGGAACGCGCGCTTTTTACGGTCGAGCTCCCCTGCTCCGAAGGCGACGCTGTCTGGACGGCCGAGGACGGAGCGCTCGCGGCGGATTGTCATCGGGAATTGACGGGGCTGGGCATTCTCCCGGCCGGGACCGGACTCAAAGGGATCGCCGGCTCCGTTCGGATCCCGGACCTGTACCCGGTCCACACCATCGGTTGGAAGGATCGGCTCGGGACGGTCCTCAACGACACGGTCCGGGCTTCCGGCGTGTTCCCGGCGGGAAGGTCAGCGCTTTTTTTACACTGCAACATCGACCATTGCATCGTCATGGGGACGCGGCTTGCCCGCCACATCGCGGACGGGGGCGGCGCGGAAGCCTGGCTGCGGACCGTTCAGGATGAATTCTTCGGTTTTGAAGTGAAGGATTAAAAGATCCGATGGCCGCCCACCTGGACCTGGGGATCTTCGCTCAACCTTTGGAAGTGCTGCGTTTTCACAGGAGCATGGAACGCCTCCAGTGGGAACGGCCCGAGCGGGTCCGGGACTTCCAGATGGACCTGCTCCGCCGGGTCCTGGACCATGCCGCGCGTTCCGTGCCGCATTACCGCGCGCTCGGTCTCGGCGCGGGAAAGGACGCGGGGCCGGCCGAACGCCTCGCCGCGCTTCCCCTTCTTTCCAGATCGGCCGTCAGAACGCGTCGGGGACAGCTGATAGCGGAAGACCGTTCAAGGCACCGGCCTCAGGAAGTCCTGACCAGCGGCAGCTCAGGAGAACCGGCGCGGCTTTTGCTCGACCGGCGGTCCTTCGCGATGGAATTCGCGCATTACTGGCGGCACTGGTCCTGGGCGGGATACCGGCTCGGCGATCCTTTCGCGGAATTTTCCACCGCGCACTTTTTGGAACGGCGGGAGATGTTCATCCTCCAGCGGCCCGCGCGGCGGCTGCTCCTCAACGCGGTCCGGCTGGACGCGCGTTCCGCGGCCGAGCACGCCGGACGGATCCGGAGGCACGGCGCGCGCTTCATCAAGTCCGCCCCTTCGACGCTGGCGGCGTTCTGTTCGCTGTGCGAAGAAGCGGGTGTGCGAGTGGAGGGAGTGCGGGCGGTTTTTTGCCAAGGAGAGACGTTCCGGCCGGACCAGCGGCGGCGGATCGAAGCGTTCTTCGGATGCAAGGCTTACGACGCTTACGGACAGATGGAACGCGTCGCGTCGATCGCGGAATGCCCGCGCGGCCGGATGCATGTCCTGCAGGACTACGGGTTCGTCGAACGCGTGCCCGAACCCGGCACCGCGTCGGTCCGGATCGTGGGTACTTCGTTCTATAACCGCAGCATGCCTCTGCTCCGGTACGACACGGGAGATCTCGCGGCGGACGACGCGGAACAGGAGCTTTGTCCCTGCGGACGGTCTTTTCCGACGATCGGACGGATCGAAGGCCGGTCGGAAGACGCGCTGACCCCGCCCGACGGCCGGATCGTACCCGCCGCGTACCTCGCGCTCGACGGGATCGAAGGCCTCGAGAACTTCAGGATCATCCAGGAAGGTCCGGACCGCGCGCGGGTGCTGGCGCTCGTCCGGGAGAGTCCGGCGGCGGCCGAGACAACGCGAAAGGCCGTCCTGGAACGGATGGAACGGGTCGCGGGCCCGGGGATGAGATTTGTGTTCGAAGCGTACGGGGACTCAGGCGCTTGGCGGAGCGCTTGTGAAGTTGATCCGGGTTCGCCCGGTACCGGCCGGAACAAGTTCCGGTCCGTGATCAATCGGACTTTGGAGCGGGAGGTTTAGGACGGGGATCGGCACGCGGCGGCTCGGACCACATCCCTTGTGTAAATGGGTTGTATCCGCGGTCCTTGTCCGGCTGATACACATATTTGGCCCAATAGGGGGCGACATCGGCGGCGCGGCCTTCCGGGTCATCCCCGATCCGCAGCCAGCCCGCCAACAGAACCGCCGAGACGGCCGCGAGCGCGGTCAGCGAAACCCAGACCGGGATCCGCCGAACGCATTCGCGCGGTCCCGCGTTCGGACCGGTCAGCAAAGCCCAAGCGAGCGCGAACCACGCGGCCGCCGGCAGCGCCAGCAGGATCCCCCGGCCCATCCCGAACCCCATCCCCAATAAGTGCGGCCACAGCAGCTGGGAACGTCCTTCCGCCCAGAACGGGAACGTGTTGATCACGGCCATGTTGTACTCAAAATTATCGCGCGGAGCGTCATAGGCCGGGAAGGTCGTTCCGAGGATCGCGAAAGCCGCGACCGAAAGGGTCGCCAACGACAGCCAAACATAGCGAAGGACCATGTTCGAGACCGCGAACGCGTGCGCGGTGAGGATCGCTCCGAACGGAAGGATCACGATGAAAAGCCTCATCCCCGTCGAGAACCCGATCTTCCAGCCGATGTACCCGCACATCATGACCGTGTAGATACCGATCGCCGAAAAACACCAGACCGCGTCCTTGCGGACTTCCGACGCCGGACGGCGCCAGGCCGCCCAAGCGGCTACGGCCATGGACACGGCCAGCCAGGGTGAGTGGAACAGGATCCCTCGGGACGGGGTGAACCATTGGTTCACGAAGTCCTTGAACGACGGCAGCGCCATCCCGAACAGCCGCGCGGATTCTTGAGGAAAGTGATGACGCCAGACACGGTCAAAATGGAACGGAGGTATGATCGGGTTCCCGGTGATGCTGAAATGATAAGCGCCGAGCATGGCCGCGGGGACCATGGCGCCCGCGGCGAACGTGAACAGCGCCATCCAACGGGGTCCCCTGCCCGGCGCGAGCACCGACCTCAACGCGATCACGGCGGCGACCGGAGCGGCGTTGTACTCGACCGCGACCGAAGCCGCGATCAGCATCCCCTCCGCAAAACGCGACTCGGACGCGGACGACCCTCGGATCCAGGCCCAACCGATCAGGATCGCCGCGAGCACATGGCCGTAATATCCCATCGCGTAAAGCCCCGCGTTGGTCCCGATGGCAAGCGCTCCGACGGCGAACCAGGCCGCGGCAGGATCGCCCGTCCTGCGCTCAAGATAACGGCCCAACGCGTTCAGAAAAAAAAGGAAAGGGATCAGAAGAGCCAGGATCCGGCCGCCGAAGGCCATTTCCGCCGGCGTCGGAGAACGCTGCGAACGAAGCAGGAACTGTATCGGCTTACAGACCGCCCAAAGCCAATATGAGGAACCGGGAGCCTTGTTGGAATAGAACTTTCCGTCGATGATCACCGAATCGTCGATCGGCATCATGCTGTAGGTTTCGGAAGTGATGTCAGGGGTGCCGCGATCGCACAGCGCGGAAGCCAGGTACAGCCGCGACAGGACGTTCGTGTCGTTCCAATTCTTAGCCAGTCCGATCGGAAGCGTGAGGTACGCGGCCAAAAGGACCCAGAACGGCAGAAGTCGGATGAACGGGACTCGGTTGTGGGTGGTTGGCGGCATCATACCGCTCTATTATGCCACCCCGGATCAAGCAGCAGTGGAAGCGGCCATCCTCGAACCGAAGATCGCCTGGAGGATCTGCTTGAGCAGGAGCGGGAAGTTCATCACACGGACCGGCCGGTTGAAGCGCCGGGCCTCGGAAATGAGGGTTTGATAAGCCGGACTGGTGTAAAGCTCGTTCGGACCCACCTGATACACGGCGGTGGTCTCTGACGCGCGGGCCAGCGCCGAAACAGCCGCGGCCGCGGCTTCGCGGAAGCCGACTTCGGGCGCGAAAGGACTCTCGGTCCCGGGGATCAGGACCGGGATCTGATTCACGTCACTGACATCCCCGCCGGCAAGGTGCCGAGACCGTACGGCGCGCCAGGCGCCGGCTGCCCGCCGAAGGCGGTCCTGAGATCTTCTGTCTTTTCGGGCATCACCCGGACCCGCGCGACCCAGCGGTCGAGACCGCCGGCCTGGCTGAGAGCGGTCCGGATCTTCGCCGCGGACGCGTCATCCTCCGCCAGGATCCCGAACCGGTCCGTCTTGAGCTGCAACGCCGACAAGAAAACTTTGTTCGCGGGATCGATCGAACCGTCCGGCCGTGCCAGGTTCACGCCCGGCAGGACCGCCAGCCCATCGGACGCGGGACCGCCGAAGGCCTTAAGGATCATCGCGGCAGCTTGGACGGACTCGGCCTGGCGGCTTTCTTGGACCGCTTTCCATTCCGCTTCGGAACCCATGCGCGCCAGCCATTCCGGCAGTTCAGCACCGAAGCCCGCGGTGACGGCCGGGCCCGGGACCTCGGCCTCCGTTGAAGACGTTGAGCCGGCTTCGAGGGGGTCCAGGATCGGGGTCCATTCGTCCAAAAGGGTTTGTTGCTGGGCGGCCGACGTAAGGTCCTCGTGCGGTTCATAAGCCTTGAGCGGGCGCATCAGCGCCGTGAGCATCCTGAGCGCTTCCTCCTGATCCAGGTCGGACCGGCCGGACAGAAGGCGCAGCGCGAGATCCAGAAGCTGGATCCTCTGCGCTTCCGGACGCGAGTTCCAATCCGGCGTTTGCGCAAGGCGTGCGGCGGACGTGTCCGGCGCGGCGGGCGGAGCAGGCGCAGCGGGTGGAGTGGATAGCTCGGAAGCCGGCGGCACGGCGATGTCCTCCGGTTTGCCGAGATATGTTAGATCGATCTGCGGGATCGGCGCCGCAGCCGGCACGAGGCTTTGGTACGCGGGTTCGAGCCGTGCGAACTCCAGCTTTTCCGCAGTGGTTCGCGTGACCGGTCCGGACGGCGTCCGGCGGGCGTAGTTTTGCCGCTCCGTATGAACGATCCGCATGCCTCTCACAGGAAACGACGACAGGATCCTGAAGAAGATCCCCTGCGCTTCGAACTCCTGCTTCAGGGCCAGGACCGCTTGACCCCGGACCTGCGGGTCCTGCGAAGAATTGTAGGCAGCAGCCAGCTTTTCGACCAGCGCACCCTGCTCTTCACTGGTCACCGCCTCATAACGGGCGATGCGCTCTTCCTCGGCACTGACGGCGGACCCATCGGCGGCGGGAACGGAAGGTTTCTGTCCTCGGCGGTAGAAGACCACGCTCTTGCTGAGGGGGTGGCGGGCGATCACATTCAACTTCTTGCGATCGGGGTTTTCCACCAAATAGTGTTCGGAATTGAACGCGGTCCCATCCTCAGGCACCGTGCGCTTCGCTGCGTCTGCCGGACGGCGGGGCGAAAGGTTCATAAGGGTGTGTTCCCGATAGAACTCCTGGACGGCCAGTTCGGCCCGGTCCGGGTCGCCCGTTTGGATCAGGGTCCGTTCGTAGACGGAAGCG
>CAZHID010000025.1:0-3652 GCA_964532445.1 uncultured Planctomycetia bacterium
GCCCCGGTCCGCGGCCCAAGGACTCTTGAAGGAAGTGCTTTTGCCGGCGAAGTCGCGCACCCGCAGGTCGCCTTGAGCCAACCGGTGATCGGTCCGGGGGACCGCGGCCAGGAGTTTGCCGTCAGGGCCATACTTGAGCTCGAACATGCGCCAATTTTCCTCACCCTGAGAAAGGTACGGCTGATCCGCGTCCAAATTACCGACTTCCATCACCCGGCCGTTCACGCGCGTCACCACGGCGAACCGGTCGGTGCCTGTGAGCGCTTTGATGCCTTCCAAGCCGGTCGTTCCCACCGCGACCGGGGTTCCCGTCGCGCTGTCCCGTTGAATGTCGGTGCGGGTATTGGTCACGGGGTCCTCGATGCCGATCAACCAACCCTGACGCTCTCTCAGGACCTGACGGTCCTGCTTCGGCGTACCGTCGGGCTGGGTCATCGGCTGAGTGCCGGTGTAATGAAGTCTCGTGTTCCCAATCACGATGGTCTCGCCCTTGTCCTCATATCCCGTGACCGCTCCGGTACTGCGGGCGCGGCCGGGTTTGGCGGGGTCGACGGGGGTGACCGGATCCCGGTCATACGCCGCGCGGCTGGTCTCGATGCCCGCCACGTACCGGGCCAGCTGCAGAAGGCCGCCGCGTTTTTCGGACGTCTTTTTGCCGGCTTGATATTCTTCTTGGAACCGGACGATCATCGGCTTTTCGTCGGCCGGATCCAGCACGGGGACCCGCTTATAACCCACAACTTTACCGTCGGCTTCCAGCGCCGGCGTCACGTCATAGCGGTAAGCGACGCCCTGGATCCGCAAGGTCTCGCGGCCTTGACCGTCCTTGACCACAGTGTGATTGATCCCGGACCTCAGGATCACCTTGTTGCGCTGTTCGGTGTCATCACGTACGACCGAGCGGGACTTGGCGTCCCACGCGTACGCGGTCATGCCGTAAGTGACGCCGTCCGCCTGCTCCACATGGACCAGGACGCCGTCGATCACGATGAACTTCAGATCACCCGTCGAACGGTCGATGATGCGCTCTTCCACCGTCTTCATGAGCTCGTAACGCGGCCGGCCGTTCTCGTCGACCAGGCTCACCTTGTTAAGCGCGGGGTCGCCGGCGGGGTCAACCTTGATCGCGCCCAGTTCCGGGTCCTCCACGACCCAATGACCGCGCGCCGCCCAATCGGGACGGACCGGACGTCCTTTGGAGTCAAAAGCAGGGATCACGGTCGAGGACGCGCCCGAAGCGTCCGTCGCCCAATAAAAGTCTCCCTTCAAACGATAGTTCTCGGCGTGAATGTGGATGCCGTCGACCTGCCAATCGTCAATCTTCGTCTCGCGGCCCACGACCCGGCCGACGCTCGTGATGTGCGCCTTGTCGTCCTCACGATTCCCCAGACCGAGCACCTCGACCGGGAATCCGTTACGGTATTTGATCAGCTCGGTGGTCTCGGACTCGGCCGGCGTGGGACCCGATCCCTTCCGTAATTCTTCGCCGACCAATCCGAGCGTGACCGTTCCGGGGATCGTGGAGTACCGGCCGATCCAGGTGTTGAAGATCTCGGCGGCCGACAGGTCGGGACGCTCGTAAGGGACTTTTTGTCCGGTCTTCTGATCGACCAGGAACCACTTCACGTTCCCATCGACCCGGACCGGGGTCAGACGGTTCCGGTCATCGAGCCCGGCTTCGGGCAGGTAGATCATCGTCTGATTGCTGGTGGTCATATTCCCGGTCGCCGCGTCGATCTGGGTCACGCGGCCCGCGCCGATCGGCTGGTCATCAGGACCGAACACGACCTCGCCCACCGGGCGGCCGTAAGGGTCCAAGATCACTTGACGCAGAAAACGTCCGTCCGCTTCCTGACCGGCCAGCAGCTTGAGCAGGGTCCCGGCGCTGGAATACTGACGGTCGGACTCGGCCACGTCGGCGCTCTCGAGCAGCCGGTCGCGCTTTTCCGCGGCAGGACCGGTGACATCGGCTGTCTTGAGGGCGGCCATCTCATCGTCCGTGAACGCGCGGCCGTCCTTGTGACGGAAACGGAAGGCGGGAAGCGGGTCGGCAGGATCGGGGGTCTCCCGCGTTTCGGTAAAATGGATCAGCTGATGGTAACGGGAGATCGACGTGTTCGGCTGATGCGCGATCACGGAAGTTTGCGGAACCTGCGAGAAGCCGAGCGGTGTGAGGTCAGGATAGATCCCCTTCGCCGGATCCGAGCCTTCGGGGTTGTAGCTGAAGAAGGTGCGGCGCATTTCGATCTTCGTGTCCGGATCGCGGCTCACCAGCTCCAAGTATCCGCGGCCGTTGCTGATGATCACGTGGGTCTGGTCGTTGCCGTGCTGATCGTAAAAGGTGTCGCTAGTGATCAGCGCCGCGGGTTCTTCCTGACCCGGCAGGTAGCGCTTGTCGTTGCCGCGCATGATCAAAAGACCGTTCTCATCATAACCGACCGGGAACATATCCCGGGCGTGGACCGGGTCGAGCTCGGTCGCGGAGTCATCGCGGTCGAGCAGGGCTTGAGGGTGGGGACGGAGCGAACGGGCCTGATCTTGGCGGTGGATGAAGTCCAGCTTGCCTTCAGCGTTCAAGCCTATACCGATGACCCGGCCTTCCCCGAGGAACGTCCGGCGGCTCGTCTCGTGCGTCTTGGAATTCGCCCAGTCGCGCTCGATCATCGTGGTTTGGGCGGCGCCGGTGATCGGGTCGTAGGTCTCCACAGCCGCCGGGAGGCCTGAGCTGTCGTAATACCGGATCATCTGGGTGCCTTGTGCCTGGGCCAGGAGCTTGAGACCTTCGATGACCGGCTCGCCCTTCGCCTGACCGATCAGGTGGTCGATCACCAGAAGCATTTCTCGGTCCGTGAACAGCGTGCCGTTCTGCTTGATCAGGTAAGGACGGCCGTTCTCGTGAGTGAAATATCGGAAGTCCTCTTTGCGCTCCATGCGGTAGGTCTCGACCCTGCCGTCGTCCAGAACGACGGTGTCGGTCGATCCCATGGGCGTCATGACGGAAACGGGCATGCCGGCCGCTCCTTCCACGACGGGTCCGCCTTCGTACTGGCTCCGGAACGCCTTCAAAGCTTCCTGCTCGATCTCCCTGGGGTCGCGGAACTGGCCGTCAAATTCATCGCGCATCGGACGATCCGGAATGTTATAAGCGTAACTCGGGAGCGCGGGGTCGAGCTCAAGCGCTTCGCGCGTGGGGTTGATCACCAGACGGCCGTCGTACCACGTGTATCGTTCATGACCGCCTTGAGAATAAACGATCCGTTCATTGGATTTGTACTCTCCATGACGCTTGTAGAGGTTTCCGTTATGGAAAGTCTTGTAATTATCCTCGTAGAGAACGCGGAAGTCGCCCGGATGGTCCTCGGATGAACGGGTGTCGCCCATACTCCACACATCCGCGCGGTCGGCGGTGATGTGGCTGGCATCGCGGACCCGCTGATCCTCATTTATGGATTTTTCGCGCTCCGCATACGGATCGAATTCGTCCAGGTCGATCGGCCGGTCGTACCGAAGGTCTGAGGTCCTTCTGAGAACCGCGCGGTCGCTCGCCTCAAGAGTCGAGTCCAGATCGTGCTTGGTGTAGAACATCGTGATCCGGCGGGCCCTCAGCTCCTGGTCGTCCACAGAGGGCGCCTGGGTCCCGTCCGCCGCCAGC
>CAZHID010000025.1:3662-9725 GCA_964532445.1 uncultured Planctomycetia bacterium
AGCTGCTCCCCGATCCATTCGCGGATCGGCTGTCCGTCGACCGTGAGCTCGCCTGACAGCTCGTAAGACAACAAGCCGTACTCGAATACCTGGACCTTCTGCTGACCGTCGGGCGTCGTCAGAAGAACGGCTTTCGTCGAGTCCGTCTGGAACACCACCTCGGCGTAAGGGGCGTACGCGCTGTACAGCTCTTTCTCGGGCGTCTCGGCGCGGGCGTCTTTGCGCAATTCGATCGGGATGATGAGACGGGGTTCCGCCTCGCCCCCGACCGGCAGCTGGAGCAAAAGGTTCTGATCGGCGAGCGGAGGCGTCGGATGTTCAAGGATCTCGAAAGGCTGGTCGAGATCAGCGGCCTTCACGGGGGCCAAAGCCTCCGCGTCCTTGCGGGCGATGATCTTTTTCCAGAGATCCGCAAGAACAGGATTGGCGCTGCGTTCGGCGGCATCCGCGATCTGAGCAAGGGCTTTGGCGGCCTTGCCGGCCTCACCGGACTCATCGGCGATCAATTGTGCCGACGTAACTCCCAAAGTATTCGCCGTCTGAATAAAAACGTCCAACGCGCCGGTAGTGGGCGTCTTCTGAGCTTCCACCGCCACGCAGGAAGAGCAGGAATTCATCAGCCGCACGAATTGCGCGCGCACCGCTTCCGTGTGCAGTGTCGGATCGTTCAGGATCGCCCGGGCGATGTCGGCTTTAGCCTGCATATAAAGCTCACCTTCAAGCACACCGGAATCCAGCAAGTTCGCGAGCTCCTGCGCAAATTTGTCGCTCCTGGCCTTATTGGCCGCCTCGGCGGCGACTTCGGCCCGCACCTCTTCCCACGCCCGCATCTTTGCCTGAGGATCTTGGATCTGACCGAGACCTCGCGCCTCATATCTCCGGGTCGCTTCAGCCAGTTCTGCCGGGGTCAGCTTCCCGCCATCAGGCGCGGCCTGCGGCTCCAGATCTCTGAGCAGCGCGGCCACGTTTTGCTGAGACCCTTTTCCCTGCAATATTTCGTGGATCCGCCCGGGAGAATCAGCCTCATATTGATCGGCGATCAATTCCGCGACGGCAAGTTTCTCCTCAGGGGTCATGTCCTTAAACAGTTGGGCCGACCCTGGATCGTTCCCTACGGCCGTGCGGACCAAGGCATCGATGTTCTTAGCGACCTCTTCTCGCGCCGGCAAAACCCCCCAGACGACGTTCGACGAAGGAAGCTCCACATCTTTAGTGGTGCCGTCCCACACGACCGGCGCGTCCTGATACGACTCAACGCTAAATTCTCTGCGCTGCAGGTCCGCGAGTTTTCCGGCGAGCTCAGCCCTTCTTTCAGGCGATATCTCAGATCTCAGATCCGCTTGCAGCGCCACTTGCCTCTGTTTAAAATCAGCCACGGCATGATCAAACGCATCGCGCCCCGGAACGATCACTCGATCGCCTGACAGCGGATTTTTTGGGTTCGCGACCGCGATCCCGCCGTATTTGTACGCCTGCGCCTCAGCTTCCCGACGAGGCATGGCATCGGGCGAAAATGAAAGCGTGGGTTGCATACGGAAGTTGATCGAATGGCTCAGCGGGCTCAATTGAACAGGGTTCCCTGTTTTGGGATCAAAGGTCCCCAAAAATGCCATGCTCACAAGATACTGACCGGTGGATTTATCCACACTGAACAGCTTGGGATCCCACCACATAGGCACATAAACAGTATCTCCGTCGACTTTGCCGGCCATTTCGACCGCATGCCGGTACTCATCGGGATGATCCTGCTTGATCCTCTCCCAATACTGAGGGGCCGCCCCTTCAGGTCCTCCCCGCCAATGGACCATCTGTTCTTTGGCTTCCTGGCTTAAGTTCTTAAAATATTCCAATGTCTTCGGATCGGATATCTTGAACTTTTTACTGTACAGCCATTCCTGCGCTCTGATCGAATCCAGGTCAGTCCAAATACGGACCGGCTTTCCATCGGCATCCGTTGCGGTTCCGGCGGCGGCATAAGCGATGATCTCGCCGCCGGTTCTCACGCCGAGTTGAGCTTGACCGCTCTCGTTCGCCGCTTGAAGCGCTCGCAATTTATAATTCGGCACCTCGTTGGGCGTAAAATATCCATAGGGCCGTCCGTGCGTGTAGGCCCCCGTCACGTCATAGGTATTTGGATCGATCGTGACAAATTGATTGAGCGTCCCGAACCATTCACCATCGACCCTAAGTCTCTCGATCTCCTCCTGAGAATATGGCTGCAAGTGGACTCGAGTGTAGTTGGGGTCCCACGGCCGCACGTAATCTGAGTATGCGTAGATACTTCCGTTCTCAGCCGGTTGTGGCATTCCGGCCCGAACCGCCCAGCTCCTAGGAATATATCCGGGCTCGCCGGGTTTGGCGGCTCTAAACTCCCATTGAGGAGTAAGCACCGGCTCATCGGCGCCGGCGACAGGAAGCATCTTGGGCTTTGTAAAATACTTACGAACGAACCCTTCATCGCTGTCTATCGCACTGTTCGGATAGATGTCCCAAACCAATCCGTCCGCCCCCCTGTTTTCGTAGATGAAGTACTGTCCGTTCCCGCGATTCTCAGACGGACGATGCGTTCCCACCACAGGAGAGGCAAGGGCAACTCTTAAATAATTGGTTTCTGCGTTTTGGAAGCGCTCATAACCAAGCGCGATCGTTTGGTCAACGGTCCCCTCGACCCTCACGGCCGATTTGATCTTATCGAGCCGCATGCGGGCAAGCTCCGCTTTCTTTTGCTTCACCTGCTCTTCGACTTCCAAGTACTTCTTAGCCCATTCGGCGGCTGCAAGCCGCGCTTCTTCCAACTTGCCGTCGACCATCTTGATCTGATCAGCCGCGGCATTCCTGCCCTCCAGGGCTCTCTTCAATTCAAAAAGCCCCTGATAATTCAGCACCACCGCCAAACCATCCAACGTGAAGCCCCCATCTGCCTCAACCTGGATCTTTCCAACTTCACTGGCCGAGATCAAGCCCCCGTTATATTTATATCCCGGAGGGGGCGCCATCGTGGCGGTCATCCTCTCCCCGTTGGGTGTATCAGGACCGATCATCCTGGTCACAGCGTCCGGCTTCAATTGATACGGCTGAGCAGGCCGGGTGTTCACAAAATCAGTAACACGTCCCAGCCCTTGGGTCTTATCATTCTCCTGCTTTAAATACGCCAATAACTTTTCCGACTCTTCAATGCTCCCGATCAAGAATCCCGCTTCGGTCGTGAAGTCTTCCGCGTCCTTTTGATCCGCGGCCGCCTGCTTTGCCTCGGCGGCGGCTTTCTCACGCTCGGCTTTTTGCTTTTCCTCAACGGAACCGGGCATATTGTCTTTCAGTCCGTCATGCTCCCGCAATTTTCTGAGCAGATCCGCCGCCGGATTATTAAAGACCTTCTGACGGATGAGAGCGTCGATCTCTTCCGGGGTCGCCGAGCGGAGCTGCTCTTTGGGAATGTTCAGACGCGCGCTGGCGTCCGTGAGGATCTCCTCAGCGCGGTTCACGGCGGCGGTGAGCCCCCAATGAACAATGGTCAGACGCCCGTCCGCGTTCTTATAAATTCCGCGCCGAGCCTGGTCCAGGTCCTGCTTGATGTTCTGAACTTCGTCCTGCGCCTGAGCGGCGTCCATACTGCCGTCCGCCAAGCCCCTCTGCAGGGCCTTCAGCCGGGCCTGCTTCTCGGTGATGTAGATCTTGAGTTCGCGCTGGGATTTTTTGATATGGTCCTGGTAGGAGTCTTCACCGGTGTCCAGAGTGTAGGGGTCGCTAGGATCCTGCCCTTGGATGAACACGCCGCCGTTGATGTTCGCGAAGTCCATTTCGGCCAGTTGGTCGAGGTCTTCCGCGGACACCAGCCTCCCCCAGCGCTGAGGACCGTAGACCAGCTGAGGCAGTGTGCGGGGCACGTCCACCGACGGCAATCCGGACGCTCCAGGGGTCAGCGCGCCCGTGTTCCGGAGGTCATCAACAAGTTCGTTCCAGTTGCCGCGGTCAAGGACCCGCACATAAGCGCGGTCCGCGACACCGCCCCGGACGACCTTGTAGATCGTGGTGCGGTCAGGGGTTCCGGCAGCGCCAAAGTTGGCCGACACACCCACGATATCAGGATCGGAAGACGCGTTGCCCGCGCGGAGCAGCTCGAACTCTTCCTGGGTCGGTGTCATCTCGACCACGAAGTCGGTGCTGGCCGGGCTCGGAACGACAGCGGTGATCCTCTGGGTTTCGGGGTCCACCATGGCCGCGGGCATCATCTTCAGGACGTAGGAGCCGTCGGCCAATTTGGCGCGGTAGGAAAGCTCGACATTGTTCATATCGCCGTAAACGGAATCGGGGAGCTGTTCGGTCTCGACCGCCTTGCTCAGGGACTCCTGGTCGGGATAAACAGCTTTGACGGTGAAAACGGTGGTCAGCGTGCCGTCCGGGCCCGCGCGCGATTCGGGCACGACATGGACCGCGTAATAACCCCTCACGCGCTTGACGTCCGTCGTCAGCGGTTCCTCGCTCACAGCGAACGTTCCGCCGGCTTCAGGGATGTTCAGCGAATTCCCGACCTGGATCCGGTTCAGCGACGACTGGACCCACAGCTCCCGGTCCTTGAGCGCCTGCTCATAATCCTCGCGGCTCCAGAGCGCCGGCTGCTCGACATATCCGAGCGCGGCTTCCTTGGCGGCCAGGTCCCGCTGCTGTTCACGTAGGACCCGGAGCTCTTCCTCGGTCTTCTGAGCGTCCGCGACGATCTTACCGACTCCGGTCGTGTCAGCCGCTGGCGCCTGAGAAGCGGCCGGCCGGGACGAAGGCGCCAGGGCCCCCGAAGCTTCGGCGATCTCGACAGCGGCCTGGGACGTGATCGCCATACGGATCAGCGCCATCCGGTAATCCGTGAACGCGTTCAAAGTCGCTTCGGCGGCGGCGCGCTCGTTCTGACCGGCCGTGTAGGACTCTCCGGCCTGAAGCTGGGCCGCGGTCCGCACGCGCGCGGACAAGGTCGAAAGGCTCTGGCGGGCGTGCGTCAGATGCTCCTGCGACGACTTGAGCAGGTAGATCGAAAAATTCTTGGTGCTCTGGGCGCGCTCCGCGGCTCCCCCGATCAGAGTAGCGGCCGCGTCGCCGGACGGCTTGTGCCGCTCGTCCCACAGATTGAGGGTCAGCGTCGGCTGGAAGCCCGCGGCTCCCGCCCAGCTCCCGGTCCGGCCGACCAGGTTCAGCGAGTGGAAGAATCTTGAGAGAAAACCGCCCTTTTTGACCGCCTGCTCCAGACGGTCGATCTCGGTGTTCACGCCGGAAGACATCGCGCTGTTGATGTCCGCGAGCAGTTCGTCCGTCGCGGCGAAGTTGACCGCGCCGGCGGCGGTGCCAAGCTTACGCAGGACTTCCTCATCCGCCTGACCGTTCAGCACGCTGTCAAAAGGAAGCTGGGTCAGTGGATTGAAGCGGTCACCGCTGATATGGGACAGAAGACGGAGACGCGCGCGCTCCGCTTCCGCTCGGATGCGGGGAAGAGCGGCTTCCCATTGGCGGGTGATGGACGTATCGTCCCCGGCCGCGACCATCTGGGACGTCGCTTGATAAATGGAGGTCCAGGACACGTACTCACGCCAGACGTTCGCCAGATCGTTCAGATTGGCCATGGTGTAAAAGTCGAGGTCGTTGTCCGACATGAATTTTTGGAGCGCGGGAGAAAGTTTGGCTTCGCTGTCCAGCGAGCGGATCGAAACGCCGAGGGCCGCGCCCACGCTCATCCCGTCGGAACCCATTCCGATCCCGCCGCCGGCGGTGCCGCCGATGTCGATAGCCCGGACGGGACGGTCCGCGTTCATGCGGTCGTTCTGGACGCGGGCCGCGTAGCCGGGGTTCCGCTGCATCCAGACGCTCACGATGTCCGAGAATTGTCCGATCTGAAGCGCGGGAGCCGAAGCGGCCTGCTGACGGGCGACCGGGGCCAGACGCTCAAGTTCCGCCTCGAGCTTGGCCCGGTCAGCGGCTTCCTGCGCGATGCGCGCGGTCCAGATGTCGCGCTCGCCCACCAGGTTCAAATAATCGAATACGCTCACAACGCCCTGCTGGGTGAGCGGAGCGACGACCTCG
>CAZHID010000025.1:9735-12214 GCA_964532445.1 uncultured Planctomycetia bacterium
ATTCGCTTCCATCACGGCCTGGGCGGATTTGGATCCCTCGACCGCCGCCTGAAGCCAGAGGACGCGCTCCTGATAAGTGCCTTCCGAGCGCGCCAGCTCGGAGCGGTAGATGTTGAGCTGCTGCTCGGCGGTGATGATCTTGTTCTCGCGGTCGACGGCCCGGGAAGTCTTCACGCCGAATGCCTGCAGCAGTCCGTCCATCACGAGCGACCCGACATCCCGCAGACCGAAGTCCGGCAGTCCGAAATTGATGATGTACGGCTGTCTCGCCTCCGCCGCGTTGAGCAGCAGCTGCCCCGCCCGCACGCGATTCTGATTGGCGGCGATCTCAGATCCGGGGAAGAGCTTCTGGGCCAGATTCGCCGCGTTCGACTCGGCAAGACGGATCAGCGCCGACGGATCGTTCGGAAGATCACTTAAGAGCTCGACGGCGGCGCCGGTCCGGCCGGTGATCTCACCGACCCAGAAAATGGATTGATCCTCAGAAGAACGCAGCTGCTCGATCTCCCAAGTCTTCACGCTGGCCATGTATTCCAGACGGGCGATGACGCCTTTATTGTTCAACCCGCCTTCTTTGCGTTCGGCGTCCAGTTCCTCTTGGATCCGGTTCCTGGACTCTTCAGCCGCGATACGGACCAGGCGCGTTTGGATGATCTGGGCGATGGCGTTGTGGGCGTCGCGGGCGATCGCCTCACGCAGGGTCTGACCGTCCGCGGCGCCGGCCTCACGGAACTTCGCCGCGGCCTGATCGTAATAAGGAAGGCTTTCTTTGAACGCGACCAGTCCGACGGTCAAACGCGGGACGATGTAGCTGATCACGCCGGCACTGGCCTCGAATCCGACTACCACCGCGCCGCCCAGCTGGCCGGGCTGGCGCGTGGCCATCTCTCCGGTCCGCGCCTGCTGACCTTGAACACTGACCCTCGACCGCTCCATGTCCGACAGCTCGTTCAGAAGACCCATGATCTCCGCCTGCTGGACCGCCATGCCGGACTGCAGCTCACTGATCGCGGCGGTCGCCGCTTCGACGGAAGGCTCGGGACGTCCGCCGGTCTCACCAGGTCCGGACCCGGCGGCCGCGCCGCCGCTGCGCAGACGGTTCTCGGTCAAACGCTTTTCGAACTCCGACTTCTGGCTCTTGAGGTACTCGATCAGGTCCTCGAGATCGGCGCGGTCGGCTTCAGAAACGAAAGGCATGAATTTTTCGACAGCGTCGATGGTCAGACCGGCCTGCCGGATGAGGTCCTGAGCCCGGCCGATGAGCTCCTCCCGAACGCGCGCGTCGCGGGTGTCGGTGAGGATGTCGAGCTGCCGGACGGCGCGCTCCATGACCGCTATCTGACCGCTCATTTCACGGGCGTAAGTGAATTCCTTGCCGGGTCTGAGCGTCCACTCGGCCGTCACGCGCAGCTGAGGTCCGCCGACCGCCACACCGGCCTGCACCGAGACCCCGCTGGGCTTGGGACGGTCCACATCCGCCGCGGCGGCTTCCGCCCGCAATCCGGCGGCCGTGCCGGGGCCGGATTTGGCGGTGATGAGCTTCATGAGGTCGCTGCGCGCAGACGCCACCCCATCAACGCTGAAGCGTCCGATGCCCGCCAAGCCGGCCTGGGCCGCCAGCTGGGTCTGTGACGCATGAAGACTTTCCAACGCCTGGTGCACGCGGACCGCGAGGTCCTGGGCGCGCTTCTTGGCTTCAAGGTATTCGGTGCTGGCGGCACCCTTCCGCTCCAGGAGCGCCTCGGCGGCCGCCCGCTGACGCTCGAAGCGGCCCCACAGACCTGGATTCGCGGCGTCCGGACTCCACAGTTCACGCGAACCGGAACGGACCTCGTTGATGAGCACCGCGACCGACTGGGAGACCTGGGACACACGGGTGCGGATATCCGCCAGAATCGCTTCACGCTGGGTCTGGTTCAGGTCCTTGTCGAACCGGATCTGGTTAGAAAATGCGACTTCGTAATAAAGGAAAGCCAGCAGATCGCCGCCCAGCTCGAGACGGACCGCCTCAACACCGTTCGGAAAAAGTCCCCGATCGCTCGACGCGCCCCGGATGGACAGGATCGCGCCGCCTTCGAGCTTGCTCTGGATCGAGGCATCGCTCAGAACAGCCAGCTCGATCAGCATCTCGGGCGTGAGCGGTCCGTCGGAGTACAGGAGGGTGAGAATATCGCGCGGGGTGACTTCCTGACCGCTGCGGACGCGGCCTTCCGGGTCCCGGACGGCAAAGCGGTACTCATTGGAACTCTGAAGCGCGACCAAGGAAGTCGTGTTCGCCGGAAAAAGTTCGCCTCCCAGCGAGATCAGGGCTTGGACCCCCCGCACGTAGTCACCACGGACGAGTTTGCCGTTCACCAAGACTTCCGCCTTCGTCGCCCGAGCTTCATCCGTCGAACGATTGAACCAGCCTCTTGAGAATCCAGCGGGCTTACCGATTACATATTGGTCGCCATTCTTGATCACGATCTCGCCTGCCTTG
>CAZHID010000025.1:12224-18039 GCA_964532445.1 uncultured Planctomycetia bacterium
GCGATATTAATCGCCGCGTCGGTGACGATCAGCTGGGGAACGGTCCCTGCGCCGGCGGATGTCTCGTAGAATTTCCTCGATTGCTGCAAGGACTCCGTGATCCGGCCCAGCGCTTCACGCTCCGACTGAAGGGTCGGGGTAAGTTCCGCCGTCCTCGCTTCGGCCAGCAGACGCTCGCTCTCAGCCACGCGTCGCTGTTCGCTGAGGTTCGCTTCCTGATAGCGCTGGTCAGCGCTCAAATACGCTCTCACCGCGCCATTCACATTTCCGGAACCCAGGGACGCCGACCTCAGGACCGAAAGCCACAGATCGTGTCCCGCGAGCTGCGCGGCGAATCTCAAACGTTCCGCCGGCGAAATGCCTTCGGCAAGACCCTCTCTGAACGCACGCACGAGCGCGTTACGTTCCGCGAATGCCTGTTCCCAGACTTGATCCGTGGCGCCTCCCGCAAGCCGGCCGATCCGATCCAAGATCTCCGCGCGGGCCCTGAGCCCGACCAGCGGCTGAAGTGCCTCAGGCAGAGTGTCCGTGTGGCCGTCGACCGCGATCGGGAACATGTAATTGGCCTGCTCGTCCGCGAGCGTGATCGCGCTGGGACTGACATGCTCACCGGGCTTGCCTGTCTCGGCTCCGGTATAACCGACATCCGCAAAAGCCACGTGGACCAGCGCGTTGACGATCACGGTTGGAGCGGCGGCGCCATCCGCGGCGCCCCTGACCTGGAGGCGGGACGGGTCGATAATGGCCAGAGTTTCTTTGGCGGTCCCGCGGAACTGCTGCGGGGTCATCGCCGCCATATCGGGCATGTGCATCGGCTCGATGTAGCCTCCGCCGGCACCGCCGACCGCTTTGCCATAAAAGACAAAGGGCTTGGCGCCCGGTCTCGACGCGTCGATATGACCTTCCAAGTAGCGGTAAGCCGGGTACTTTTCGCCGATCGAACCGTAAAGCCTCATGTAATAGCCGGCCCCGCGGCTGCCGCCGCGGATAATGTCGAGCCCGGTGTAAAGCAGCTTCATCTCGGCGCCGATGTGGGAGGCCTGGTCTGGATTTTCGGCGGCGTGATCAAAAAGCATTTGATAAAAGATAGGGGCCGTCTGCATTTCGGTCAGGTCGCCGCTGGAGCTCAGTCCTGAGAATTGGGCCACAACCGAGAACGGAACCTCGCCGAGTTTACCGTTCCGCCACTCGTTGATCAGTTTTTTGACCTCGGGGTCGATGACCATTTCCAGGGTTTGGGGATCTTCGCCAAAAACACGATATTGGGGGTCCTCCCCGCGTTTGGCTTCAAGATGTTTGGCAACCTCAGCCAGGCGCACACGTACAGTGAACGGATTGACTTCGCTCGTCTCGGCAGGCCCGTCCGCGTCGACCGCGGCTCCGCTGCGCGCCGGAGCGGCGGCCGGTTCCACAGGCTCGGACACAGGCCCGACAAAGGTCCTGGCCGGGGTCCTGGCGGCGATGATCGCGTCATTGCGCTGCTGCACGGTCGCGACGGCGGCATCAGTCTGCGCGCGCAGAGCGGCGGCGGTGTCGGGATCATAGGCACCGGTCTCAGGAAGTCCGGCAGAGGCCTGATAAGCGATCAAAGCCGCGCGCGTCTTGGGTCCGTTGTTCTCAACGGCCATATCGCTCTCTGAGAAGTCGCCAAATCCAAGATAGGTCAGCGCCAGCCGGATGTTCGGCATCGCCGAATGCGCCTGACCGCTCGCGATCCTGACGTCGGCGGGCAGATCGAAGACCGGGGTGGCCACAATGAAGGGGCCCTGTTCGGACGTCGACGGTCCGGCGGCGACGGGAGGCACGGATCGCGGATCTTTGAGCACGGCGAGCGTGCGGTTCAGCGCGTCCGCCGTGCGGGCGTCGACCGTTCCGCTGACGGGCAGGCGCTCGGGAGCCGGGGCGGCTGTCGCGGGCGCGACCGCATCGGCTTCCCCAAGAAGCCGGCCGAGGGCCGCCAGCGGGTCCGAGGCTCCGGTCTGCGCGCGGTTGTAGGCTGTTTGAAACTCTCGAACCGAGGTCTCGGTGATCTCGCCGTAGGGCGAATCCGAACGGCTGGTCACCAAGTTCTGTTCGGCATAGAACCCGAGCGAATGAAGAAGGTATTGAAGATTGTAAGTGTTCTCCGAACGCGTCTGCGACGGGGCCGCGGACTGGATCGCCGAGATCGCGCTCACGACACCGCCTGCGACAGCGGAGACCTGCGAGGCTTGTGCCGCGATGCTCCGGGCGGCATGTTCGTCCGCCGAGACCCGAGCATCCCCTTCCCGGCTGGTCCGGAACCATTCGAGCACCCAGCCTTGCGGTTGAGGCTTGAACCCGGCGCTCTCGGCCGCGGCCAAGACCTCGTTGAGCACCGCGCGGTGACGGCTGTCCGACCCGCGGGCCAAAGCCCATTCACTAACACAGGAACCGGAATCACAGGCCCGGTCCGTCTGTTCCAAAAAGGCCTTCAGCCCGGCCAAGGCCTGCGCGCGGGCGATCTGCGACGTGATGTCTCCGTCCGGCAGCTGACGCAAGGCCATCGCCCGGGCCAGCAAATGATGCTGAAAGATCTTCTGCGCTTCCGCGTCATCGGCGGCTTCCATTTGGCGGACGACTTCCGCGGGGTCCTGGGTCACCGCCTCGTGCATGGCGACGAAGCTCGCCAGATACGCCTGAAGTTCTTCCGGGGTCTTGGGAGCGACCGCGCGCATTTCGTCCTGAGTGGACGGGATCGATCCGTCGGGGTTCACGACATATCCGACGATGGCTTGGGAACGCATTTTTTCCCGCTCTTCGTCGGGCAGATCGGACAGGGTATCCCGATACTTGGCGTAGGTTTCCTTGTCTTCGACGAACACGTCGATCCGGCCTTTCAAGGAAGGGTTCGGTCCGGGTGCCTCACCGATGAAAAGGTTCAACGAAGCCTTGTTGCTGTCCACGACCATCTTGTAGACGAATTCCTTGCGCACCGGATCATACAACCGGACGATGGCCCCGGTCGGCAGTTCCGCGAGGTCTCCGGCTGCGGCGCCGTCCGTCAGGTTCTGCCCGGTCCAGCTCTTGCCCGCCTTCGTGTCCGCATCCTCACGGGCGTACTCGGCGTCCAAGCGGGCGTTACCGCTCTTTTCTTCGGGAGCGAAGAAGGTGATCTGATGGGTCAGCGCCCCTTCCTTGGGATCGACGATCATGAAGGGCTTGTTTCCATCGGGAGCGGTCATGTCCGGCACGGTGTTCCAGCCCGAAAGCCCTCCCAGGAACTCCGTCAGCGCTTCCGGTGTCTGGCGGTCTTCCTGGCCTTCCGTGAAAAGATCGAACAGCTTCAGCAAACGAGCGGTCTCGGCGGCGGTGTCGGCGGCATCGGCCGGAACGGCTTCCTGGGCGATCGCCAGCATCCTGGGTCTTTCATAGAGCGTCACCGGAGTGGCGACGATCTGAGGGGCGGCTTTGACAAAATCTTCGGGACCCGGTTCGCTGTCCTCGCTCTCCATCGCGGGGGCGGGCTGGGGGGCGGTCGGGGCCGTGGCGGCAGGGGCGGCAGGCTTAACGGGCTCGACCTCGGGAGTTTTTTGCGGCTGCTGTTCGCGGATCACGAGTGCTTGCAAGGTACGGATCAGCTCACCCAATCCGGCCGAACCCACGCTGGCGGAGGTTTGGGCGGGCAGACCATCGACGAATTCGGTCATCGCCAGCTCGGCGGATTCCAAGGTCGTCAACTCCTTCATGGAGGCGGTCCAGCGGGCCCGCATCCAGGCGAGCCGCGCCTCACGGTCGGTCAGGCGCTCGAACAATTCCACGGCGGCCGTATGTTCTTCGCGTGCGGCGAGCGCACGTACCCTTAGAACCTCCAAGCCCTGCCCAAGACGGACCCGTTCGACCGAAAATCTCCAGGCATCGATCAGCGCGTCCCTCTGCGCCGGGGTCAGCGCGGCAGCGCCCGCTTGGCCTGTGATGGCGGATTCCTTGGAAGCCGCTTCAAGAAAAGCATCCTGCCCCTGACGCAGCTGGGCTTCGTTGGAACGGGCGATCACAGCGGAGTCTGGAACGGAACGGACGAGAAGCGCCCGGACGGCCTGCGCGGCCGGAGAGGCGCTGTCCTGTGAGTTCGCGGCGACGGTGACCGCGTCACGGATTCGGATCGCGGTGGCCGCGTCCTTGTTGGCTTCCAGAAGATAACGCGCGGCTGCTTCGATCCTCAACAGCGCATGATGTCTGGGGGATCCGGGAGCCAGACCGGCCTTTTGGTCCGCGGCTTCATCGAGGATGCCGGTCAAGTCGTTCGATGAACGGATCAAACCGGTCAGGTCGCCTTCGCCCAGTAACTTTTGAGCGGCCGTGATCACCCGGTCGCTCCGGTCCGACAGCGCCACGAAGGGATCCTCGTCCTGCTCCAGCGCTTCGGTCGTCTGACCGAAATCCTCGCGGGCGTCCTTATAGGCGCGGATCCACTCCAAATAGGCCGCGTCCTTCATAGGCTCCTGTTCCGCGGCGCGCAACGTCCTGAATTCTTTGATGCCCCGTTCCGTGGCGAGAAGCAGCAGCTGCCGGGCCTCTTTTCCGCTGCCGGCCGTGTCCGCGCGCTCCACGAATTCTCCGGCGGCGGCGGTCCATTCCGCGGGCGAACGCGTCCTCAGCAGCGCCAGATAGGCGTCACCCGAGGACGGGTCGTCGAGGATACGGTCCAGCAGCGGCTCGGTGGCCGCGTCATAAGCGCGGACATCGGCGCGCTTCACGATCGCGGCGTCATCGAAGGTGCCAGCCATAAGCCACGCGGGGACCGCTTCCGAAACCCCGTTCGAATCCATCCACTCGAGGGTCGTTTGGCCCACTGCGGTGGCCACGCTGTCCACGACCCCGAGCGCGCCGCCGGCCTGAATGATCTCAAAAGCGCTGGGCATGTGGCCGTATTGCTGCTCCAACGCGATCCTCACTTGAGCGGCGTGATCGCCTTCGATCCCTTTGACAAAATGATGCAGCGGCTCCAGGGGAATGTACTCCACGGCACCCACGATAAAAGCGATCTCGGTCATCAGGAAGGCCATGCCGGGGACCCCCTTGAGCGACCGGACCCAATAATCCGACGAGCTCAAGCCGTCCAAGGCCCCGCCCCAATAAGCGGAGCGGAGATCGAGCGCCGCTTGGAATCTGGCGGGGATCGGAGGCGCCCTTCCCGCGGCCGGTCCGGCGACCCGGCTCACCGCGAGCTTATGTTCCAGCCGGCTCAATCCGCTCCATTTCTTCTGGCTCAGCGCGGTGCGCAGCATCTGGTAGACGACCCCTTTGACGTCGGGGCTTTCGAGCTCCAGCACGCTGAGGAAATCATCCATCCCGGCCACGCTCAAGGCGGAAACAAAAGGCGTGTTCCTGGACCTGGCTTCATAGTCTTTACGCTGTTCGTCGGTGCCCTCGAACCGGCTCATTCTGCGGTCGTGCACCGCGTTCATCACCCGCTCGAGCGCGGAACCGCCGGCAACGCCTTTGGCCCTCAACTGCTCATCGACCGCGGACAGATAACCGCGAAGGACCGCGTTGATCCGCATGACAACGGCGGCCTGAGCCCTTTGAGCGATGATCTTTGAGTTGAGAACCAGCAGAGTGATGAACGGGCTCAAAAAACCGCGAACCGTCACGTTCAGCTGGGTCGCATGAACCTTGCCCATTTCGGGAATCTCGATGATCCAACCTCGATCCAGCAGATGCCAGACACCTTTGGGCATCGCGTCGCCCGTCACCAGCAGGTCGGAAAATCCCAACGCCAGCAAGCCGACCGACAGTCCCGACCAAATGGTCCCGATCAAAAGGCCGCGCCGGACGATCTTCTTGAGCTCATCGG
>CAZHID010000026.1:0-10735 GCA_964532445.1 uncultured Planctomycetia bacterium
CGGCCGACGGCAAGCGCTTCGACATCCGGGTGAAACTCGCGGACGCGCGGATGACATCGGCGGACGATATCGGCGCGATCCTCGTGCGCAACAACTACGGCAACCTGATCCCGCTGTCCGAGCTCGTCACGTTCGAGGAGAGGAAGACCTACCAGTCGATCACCCGCGTGAACCGCCAGCGCGCGGTGGGCGTGTTCGGCAATTTGAAAAGCGGCAAGTCACAAACGGCCGTCCTGGAGCGTGCCCGACAGATCTCCATCGAGGTCCTGCCGGACGGGTACGCGTTCTCGCTGGAAGGCGCCGCGTCGGGTCTGTCGGAGAGCTTCAAGAGCCTCACCGGCGCGCTCCTGATGGGCATCGTGGTCGCGTACATGATCCTGGCGGTGCAGTTCAACTCGTTCGTGCATCCGTTCTCGGTGCTCATGGCCCTGCCGTTCAGCGTGACCGGCGCGCTCTTGAGCCTGTGGATCACCGGCACGTCGCTCAACCTCTTCAGCTTCATCGGCATCATCGTGCTCATGGGCATCGCGAAGAAAAATTCCATCCTGCTCGTCGAATTCACCAACCAGGTCCGTGAGCAGGGAGGCGTCAAGCACGATCGGGCCGCGGTCCGCGAGGCCCTCATCAAGGCCTGCCCCGTGCGCCTGCGGCCCGTCCTCATGACCTCGGTCGCCACGATCGCGGCCGCGACCCCGCTCATCATCGGCAACAGCATCGGCCAGGAGACCCGGACCCCGATGGGCCTGCCGATCATCGGCGGAACGATCGTTTCGACCGCTCTGACGCTCTTCGTGGTGCCCAGCCTCTACCTGGTCCTATCCCGCTTCGAGTCCCGCAAAAAAGTGATTTTGAATCAACAGACCTTGAAATAAACACAAATCACGGGTACACTTGGCCCAAGCATTTTGTATCCCGGGTTCCAGTGGTGTTGGCCGAGTTAATTTTCGTCTATTTTTTACAACGAAACATCAAAACAAAGCCACCAAGAAGCTTTCTTTCTTTGACTAAATTTTGGGCGAAGGTTAGTATCGGCACCGAGCCGAATGACCCTTTTATTCCCCGCTTTTACGGACCGTCCAACATCAACGAAAGACGCTTGTGAACCCTTCAAATCCCTCGATCTCCGGCGCGTTGCGCGTACCGGTCTGGACCCTCGTTTTGACCCTGACCTTGGGGTCTTCCATTTCATTTGCCGATGACCTGATCCCCGCCGGTGACAGCGCCGGTGTCGCTCAGGAACGTTTTCGCGAACAGGAAGCGCTCGAAGCGGAGCGCAGGCTGTCCGAAGCCGAGGGGGTCGGAGCGGACGCGGTCGATGAGACCGAAACGGCGGCCCCGTCCCAGGCTGGCGCGCTTCGGGTCAGACTTGAGAGGATCGAGCTTAGCGGGAACACCCTGGTCCCTTCTTCCGAACTCACGCCGCTGGCATCGGACTGGATCGGCCGCGAGGTCGGTCTGGAGGACCTCAAAACCATCGCTTCCAAGATCAAGCAAGCCTACCGTGACCGCGGCTACATCGCCGCCTATGTTTATCTGCCGCCCCAGGAGATCGCCGGCGGTGTCGTTCGCCTCACCGTGATCGAAGGCCGCCTCGGCGGCATCCGGATCGAAGGCAACCGCTGGTATTCCGAAAAAGCGCTCCGCTCCGCGGTCAGTCTCCGCGAAGGTGAGGTGCTTTTTGCGCGCCCGCTCGCCTCGGACCTTTCGTACCTGAACAAGAACCAGGACTTGAAGGCTCGCGCGCACCTGATGCCCGGCGCGGAACCCGAAACCACGGACCTCGTGATCCGTGTCGAGGACCGCATCCCGTTCCATGCGAGCGCCGACGTGAACAATGCCGGCACCCGCAATACGGGCGTCACCCGCTGGGGTGTGGGTCTGGCGCACAACAACCTCTTTGGCCGGATGGACCAGCTCTCAGGCCGTTACCAGATCGGCGAAGGCGCGTGGGCGGTCAGCTCGCAATACCTCCTGCCGCTCGTCCACAACCGCACGGACCTGATGCTGACGTACGCGCGGTCAGCTGTGAATCTGGGCGGCGAATTCGAAGCTTTGAACATCGAAGGTGAGGCCTCGACCTACGGCGCAGACCTGCGCCACAAATTCTGGTCCGGCGAGTCCAGCGACCTCTTTGCGAACGTCGGCTTTGACTGGAAAAGTGTCGAGAACCGCATCCTCGACCGGGCCGCCGGCACCGACGAGCTGCGGATCATCAACACGGGCGTCGAATGGCAGCAGGAAGACCCCACCGGCCGGACCTTTTTCCCGAACACGTTCCACTTTGGTCTCGGTGATTTCCTCGGTTCGTCCATCGAAGAGGACCCGACCGCTTCGCGTGCCGGCACCGGCGGACACTTTTTCATCTACCGCTCGTCGCTGATCCGCTACCAGCGGCTCCCGGCGGACATGACGCTCGTCGCGCGCGGCAGCCTTCAGCTCTCCAATGATCGGCTCCCGCCTTCGGAACAATTACGGCTCGGCGGGGCTTTTTCGGTGCGCGGCTATCCCGAGAGCGATTACCTCGCGGATTCGGGTGCGTTCCTGACGACCGAGGTCTATATGCCCACATATTTTGTGCCGGATTCATGGAAGGTGCCGTTCACCGGCGAGCAGCTGAACCGCAAGGTCCAGATGGTCGGCTTCGTGGACTTCGGCGGAGGCGAGATCGAGCGGCCCCTGGCCGGCGAGAGAGAGAACCGTTTCCTCGCGGGCGCCGGCGGCGGGCTTCGCGTGCATTTATGGGACCGCGTGTTCGCGCGGTTCAACTGGGCGGCTCCGATCGGAGCGGCCCCTGCGGACGGATCGAAGAGCGCGTTCTATTACGGCATTTCCACGGAATTGATCTAAGCGTTTTAAAGTGTTGGACGGGACAGTTTTACCCTCAAGGCGGACCAAATCCATGAAGCGTTTCATCTCCAGCTTGCTCATTTGCGCGTACACCTTCACGCTGCCCGTTCCGGGCGTTTGGGCCGCGGACATCGAGCTGGAGAACGGAGCCACGGGTGTGACCGTCGAGCATTTGGAAGGCGGCATCACCAACATCACCGCCGCGCAGAACGCGATCGCGCAGTTCAGCCGCTTCAACACCGGAGCGGGGGACATCCTCAACATCACCATCCTGGGCGCTGACGGGGCGGCTTCGTCAGAAGCAGCCGCGCTTTTTAACATCAACCAGGGTTCGGCGTCCGAATTCTTCGGCGTTCAGAACATCCTCGGATGGTTGACGCTGGTCAACACTTACGGGTTCAACTTCGCCGCCGGTTCGTCCACCAACGTGGACGGCGGTCTTCTGGCGTCGACGCTGGCGATCTCGAACGCGGACTTCATGGCCGGCCGGTTCGCGCTCTCGCAGGACCCCTCCATGGACCCCGGTTACATCCTTAATCAAGGCGAGATGACCGCGTCGCGCGGCAGTTTCATCGCGCTGGTCGGCGGAGCGGTGCGCAACGAGGGGACGATCCATGTCCCCGGCGGCCAGGTCGCGCTCGCGTCCGGCAAGCAGGTGACGCTCGGTATCGGTTCTGGCCCGCGCGCGGGGATCATCGACGTTCTGCTGGACGCGCCGATCGACGCGGAGGTCTATGACTTCAGCGGCAACCGCGTGAACGACGCGATCGGACAGACCGGTTCCATCAAGGCGGACGGCGGGCTCGTGATCCTGAGCGCAGCGGCGAAGGCGGAACTTTTTGACCGGGTGATCAACCACACCGGCATCATCGAGGCCCGGTCACTCGAAGAGCGCGGCGGGCGCATCGTGTTGAGCGGCGGAGCTGAAGGTTTGACCCGCGTGACCGGTACACTCGACGCTTCGGCGTCCATTGACGGCACGTCCGGCATCATAGATGTGCGCGGCGGCGACATCGAAGTGGCGGGGAACGCCGTGATCACCGCGGCGGGACGCGGAGCGGATTCGGACGGCGGACGTGTGATCGTGATGGCCGAACGGAACGCGGAGCTCGCGGACGCGGCGCTCATTGACGTGCGCGGCGGCGAGATCTCAGGCGATGGCGGGTTCGCGGAATTCAGCGGGAAGAAGGATCTGACCGTGAACGGCGGCGGCATTCGCGCCGAAGCGGTGAATGGTGAAGCAGGTTCGGTCCTGCTCGACCCCGCCGTGCTCAACATCAATGTGAACAATTTTACCGGCGGAGCCAACTGGACCTACCTCGCGGACGAGACGATCAATGTGGGCGCGGGCGTCATCATCTCCACGCGTCAGGCCTCCGGCGACCATGCGACCTCCGCCTCGACCGGCGATTCCGGCAACCTGACCTTGACCGCGCCCAATATCAACCTTGGCGTCGGGTCCAAGCTCCTGAGCTTCGCGAACAGCGGATTTGACGGCGGCGACATCAGCCTCATCGCGACCCATTCCGACAACAGCGCCAACCCGCTCATCAACCTGAACTCGAGCACCGCCCGGATCACGCTCGACGGCGCCACGGTGAAGGGCGACAAGGTCACGATGCACGCTTCGGCGACCAGCTCGCGGTCGTTCGCCGACACCGACAACCCTTTTGACATGACCATCGGTCTTTTGAACGTGCTTGCGCCCGCCGGGGCGAGCCTTTCCCAGGCCGAAGCCGAAGTTCTCGTGAAGTCCGGCAGTGTGATCGAGGGTTCGGACGTTTCGCTCAAGGCGGACGCGACCACCAGCGCGAACGTGCTTCTGTTGGGTTCCACCGGATCGCTGGCCTACGGTGAATCCGATCCCACCGCCAAGGTGACCGTCCAGAGCGGCGCCACGGTGAACGCGACGGGCGACCTGGACCTCGTTTCGACCGCGAACAGCACGCTCGACGTGAATGCGTTGGCCCTGAACCTCGGCACCCGCGGCGGCGCGCCGCTGGCCGTGACTTTTGCCGGCAGCGATTCCGAGATCACCTCTTCCGCCAAGATCGACAGCGGCGCCACCGTGAACGTTGACGGCGACCTCAAGGTGCAGGCGAACATGACCAAGAACCACAGCGTCAGCGCGACCGGCGGGGCTTACTCTGACGGCGTGCTGGGCATTGGTGTGGCCATCTCGAACTCCACGTCCACGACGACAGCGCGGCTCGATGGTACGGCCGACGTTAAAGGGGATGTGACCGTCGAGGCCATCTCGAACACACCGAAGAACGACACTTCCGCGAATTCTGCCGCCGGCAGCGGCCTCGCGGCCGCCGCGGTGATCGCGCCGATCAACGGCGCGGTGAATTCCGTTTTTAGTTCCAAGAAACCCTCGATGGGCGCCGACAGCGCCGCTCAGCCGATCGGTCTGGCGGCTTCCTTCGCGTTGGCCGAGCACAGCAACAACGCCACGGCCGCGATCGGCTCCAATGCGACGGTCACGGCCCGCGGAACGTCCGCGACCGGCGGGAACGGCGACATCACGGTCCAGGCCAAGGTCAGCGAAGTTCCTGAGACCAGCGCGGTCGCCTCGGTTGATTCCGCCAACATGCTCAACGACACCAAGAAGAACGTCGCGATCGCCGCCGCGGTCGTCGTGGGCGACTTCGTCAACGTTTCTGACGCTTCGATCGACAGCGGCGCGACCGTGGACGCCGCGCAGGACCTGGTCGTTCATGCTGAGACGGTGAACCCGTACCAGATCCAGTGGCACCAGATCAACAGCGTGTTCGATATTTTTGACAAGATCAACCCGAACCTCGGCGTCCAGAACGGATTTTTCACTTCGTGGGCACAATCGAGCGCGACGGGTGAGGATGTCGGCATCGCGGGTTCCGTGAACGTGCTCACGCTCGACAACACCAGCCGCGCGAAGATCAGCGAGAACGCTCAGGTGAACCAGCGCGCGGCCTTCCGCACCGGCACTCAGACGGTCAGCGTCACCTCCAAGAGCGACATCGAAACTTTGAACATCTCCGGTAACTTCGGCTTGAACCCGGTCGCCACCGGCGGCTCGAAGGGCGGTATCGGCGTCTCCTACCTTGAAGTGAACTACAACAACAACGTCTCGTCGGTCATCGAAAAGGGCGCGGCGGTCTACGGCGACACGCTCGCGGTCACGGCGGAGACGGTCACCAAGAATATTTCGATCGCGGAGTCGGGCGGCAAGGCCGGCCGGTACGGCGCGAACGGCGTTATTTCACAGATCACGACCGACGATGAGACGCTCGCCAAGATCGACGACGGCGCGACGATCGTGACTGGCAGCGGCACGATCGGCGCTTCGACCGACACGGTCCTGGTCAAGGCGACCGACGAAGCCAAGATCCTGAACGTGAGCGGAGCTATTTCCAAGGGCGGCAATGTCGGCATCGGCATGTCCGTCGCGATCAACGAGATCAACCGCAACACCCAGGCCCTTATCGGCAACCAGGCCGGCGAGTCCGATGACACCGGCACGTTCGCGTCCGACGGCGATACGCGGGTCGAGGCGGCCAACACCGGCACGATCAACGCTTACTCGCTGGCCGCCGCGGTGGTCATGCCTGATGCGACCACTCCCGGCGCGGGAACCTTTGGCATCGGTCTTTCCGGCGACGTCTCCATCAACACGATCCGCGACGACGCGGAGGCCTATGTGCGCGACGCCGACGTCACCGACGGCCAGGACCTGACGCTCACAGCCACGAATGACAGCCGCATCGAGGCGATGGGCGGTTCTGTCACGATCAACACGCAGACCGGTCAATCGATCGGCCTGGCCGGTTCTTACGGCAACAATGACATCCTTTCGAACGCCAAGGCCTACGTCGATCATTCCACGGTCGATCTCGAAGGCGATCTGTCCGTCAACGCGCTGACCGATTCGGAGATCTTTTCGATCACAGCCAGCGGATCCGGCGGCGGACCCGCGAACCGTTCGATCGCGAGCTCGGTCGCGTACAACGACATCAAGAACCACGCGCACGCTTACATCACGGGCCAGTCGGACATCGAGAACGCCGACGCGGTCTCGATCACGGCGTCCGACGACTCCGAGATCTTCGCGGTCGCCGGCGGTGTCGGCTTCGGCGGCAAGAGCGGTTCGGGTTCCGGCACGGCCAATAACAAGATCAAGAACGAGATCAAGGCCTATTCCGAAAATTCCGACATCAACGCTGACGGCATCATCCATCTTTCCGCGTCCACGCTGAGCGAGATCACCGCCTACGCGGCCTCGATCGGCGCGGCGTCCGCCGGCACCGCGTCCGGCTCCTCGACCAGCGATAATGAGATCGAGAACATCACTGAAGCCGGCGTCAAAGGAAAGAAAAGCCTGGGGACCCGTTCGGATTCGGACATCACGATCGAAGCGTCCGACGAGTCCAAGATCCTGGTCGCCGCGGGCAACATCTCCGCCAGCGGTCAGTCCGGCCACGGACGTTCGGTCGGCGTGAACGACATCGACAACGAAGTGCGGGCTTACGCTGATTCCGCCCGCCTGGATTCCAAGGGCCAGATAAAGCTCTCCGCTGAGTCGGACGCCGACATGCAGGTCATCACGGTCGGCGGCACGGGCGCCGCGGGCAACGCGCTCGCCGCCGGTATCGCCGACAACGACATCCGGAACATCATCGAGACCCGTATTACGGCCGATTCTGACGTCGACGCGACAGGGGACATCACACTGACGGCCAAGGACGAGTCGGTCCTCAAGGCCCTGGGCGGCGTCGTTTCCGGCGGAGGCAAAACCTCCATCGGCTCGGTCACCGCCCTCAACGACATCGGTAATTCCGTCACGACCCGGATCGATGATTCGGCCGTTACGACGACCGGCGGCGTTCTGAAGGTCCACGCGGACTCCACGGCGACGATCGACGCGATCGCGGCGAGCGGCTCGGGCACGCCCCAGAACGGCTTGGCCGGTTCCGTCACGCTGAACCAGGTCCAGAACACCGTCGAAGCCAAGGTGCAGAACTCGTCCGACGTCGACGCGGCCAACGGCTTTGAGCTCAAGTCCAAGGACGCTTCCACCATCAATTCCATCTCCGGCGCGGTCGTCGGAGCGGGCTCGAACTCGCTCGGCGGCGCGGTCGCGACGAACGACATCGACAACACCGTGAACGCGTTCGTCGAGGATTCCAGCATCGACTCTTCAGCCGGTTCTGGCGCGGTGATCGCGGATTCGACGGCGAACATCCAAGCCATCGCGGTCTCGGGCGCGGGCGCCGGCACGGCAGCCCTCGCGGGTTCGGTCGTGATCAACGATCTCACGAACACGACGCAGGCCTATCTCAAAGGCGCGCATTCGACCGTCGACGACAGCCTGACGGTCGCGGCGAAGTACACGGGCACCACTCAAATTTACGGCGGCGCGCTCGCCGGCGGCGGTACGGCCGGTCTCGGCGGTTCCGCGGCGGTCAGCTCGATCGACAACACCACCAAGGCGTTCGTGACGAAGTCCGCCTCGCGTAACTCGGCGGTGACGGCGAAGGGCAACGGTTCGGCGACGATCTCGAAGGCCGACGGCTCCGGAACGACTGAGTCCGTCAGCGGCCTGGCCGTGATCGCCGAATCCACCGAGAACATCGACGTGTTCATGGCGACCGCCGCGGCCGGCGGCACGGGCAGCCTCGCGGGCACCGTTTCCACGAACTTCGTTTCCGACGATACCCAGGCTTATATAGAAGAAGCGACCGTGAATTCCGACAACACCGGCGCGAACTCCGCGCAGGCCGTGAAGGTCCGCGCCCACAATAAGACCGACATCGACGTGAAAGCCGGCGGGCTTGCGTTCGGCGGGACGGCGGGCATCGGCGGAACGAGCGACACGTCGCTCATCGCGAACACGACGAAGGCCTACATTCAGAACGTTTCGGCGCTCAACACCGAAGGCGACGTCGAAGTGAAGGCGGACACCGACGAAAAAGTGAATTCGACCGTCGTCAGCGGCGCGTTCGCGGGCAACATATCGGTTTCGGGTTCCGTTTCGGTCATCGATGTCGACAACACGAACGAAGCCTATGTGCAAAATTCCACCGTGAAATCCAAAGGCAGCCTCAAAGTCCTCGCCGAGGATGATGTCGATATCGACGCGGTCGACGGCAGCGCCTCGATCGGCGGCACGGCCGGATTCGGCGCATCGGTGATCGTCACATCGGTCGGTAATTCGACCGTCGCGCGCATGACCGACTCGGACACGAACGCGAAGGGCACGACCGAAGTGAACGCCGATTCGGCCAACGACGTCAACGTCACCGCCGTGAGCGGCACGCTCGGTCTCTATGCCGGCATCGGCGGCGCGATCTCGGTCAACACGATCGAGACGACGACCCAGGCTTACATCAATGAGACGACGGGCCAGGCCACGACCAATCAGGACGCGACCTACTCGACCGCTGCGCAGGACGTGACGGTGAAGGCCAAAGACTATTCGCGCATCACGGCCAAGGACGGCAACTTCGCCGCAGGCGGCGTGGGCCTCGGCGCGTCGATCGACGTTTCGACCATCAAGAACACCACGACCGCTTCGCTCGGCAACGGCACGGTCACGGACGCGGGACGCGACGTGCTCGTGAAGGCCGAGTCCGACAAGGCCGTGAGCTCCACGACGATCGCCGCCGCCGGCGGTGCCGCCGCGGGTGTCTCAGGCGCCGTTTCGATCATCAACATCGGCAGCGCCCTTTCGGGTGACGGCGCTACGGCCGCTTCCAGCACGTCGAGCATCACCAACAGCGCGATCTCGGGCGGAAAAGCCGGCGATCGCATCGAAGCCTCGACCGCGGCCGATGCGGCGACGACCAAGACCGATGCCCAGACCGCGGGCGTTTCGGTCAGCGACGAGTTCAGCACTTCCGCCTCGGTCAACCAGTCCACGACCGCCTCGATCGGCAACTCGGCGACCGTGCGCGCCGCCGCGGGCGACATCAAGGTCGACGCCGACGACACGACCGCCGCGACCGTCAACGCCGGGAGTGTGGCGGGAGCCATGATCGGCATCGGCGGCGCCGTCTCGATCGTCGAGCTCAAGAACCGTTCCAACGCGACCGTCGGCACGAGCGCCGACCTCTCGGCGGGGGATGACGTCCTCATCACCGCCGACGGCAAGGTCAACACATCCAATGTGACGTCGATCGCGGGCGCGGTCGGTTCGGTCGGCCTCGGCGCCGCCGTGACCCACCTGCATTCCGACAACGACGCGACCGCCTCCATCGGCGCGAACACCGTCGTGCGCAAGGCCGACCAGGTCCAGGTCCTTGCCGAGACCGCTTCCGACCTCCACGGCTACGCGTACGGCGCGGCCCTCGGCTCCGCCGCGATCGGCGTCGTGATCTCAGATGTGAACGAGACCGGCACGACCGACGCGAACCTCCAGAACGGCGTCAAGATCGCCGACGCCGTCGACACGTCGAAGACCGTCAACGACCTTCTCGTGCAGGGTAAGACGAACAACACCGTCCAAGCGTATTCGGGCGCGGCCGCAGGAGGCATCGTGTCGGGCTCCGGCTCCGTCGCGGCCGCCAAGTCCAACCCGAACGTCTACGCGTCGATCGGCCACAGCTCCGACATCGACACCGTGAACGATATCCAGGTGAAGACCGTTTCGACCAACTCGGCCGATGCCGACTCGATCGGCGTCGCCGTCGGCGGCCTGACCGTCGGCGTCGCTCTGTCGACGGCCGAAGCCAAGGCCAACGTCCAGTCCACCGTCGCCTCGGGCGCGAACGCGACCCAGGCGGTCAAACTCACCTCCGGCCGCGACGTCCTCGTGAGCGCCGACTCGGATGAGACCGCCAATGCCTACTCCAAGTCCGCCGCGGGCGGCTTCCTCGCCGGCAGCGGTTCGGAAGCGACGTCGACGACG
>CAZHID010000026.1:10745-16806 GCA_964532445.1 uncultured Planctomycetia bacterium
AACCCCACGCCGCCGGGGGGGGGCTGCCGCGCCGCCCGGGGTGGGTAGGCGCGGGCGCGGACGGCGCCCACCGTGAAGGCCGTCATCGGCAACTATGCCGAGGTCGACTCGGTCCGTGACACGGCCATCCAGGCTCTTTCGAAGATCTTCTCGCAGGCGCAGGCCGAAGGTATCTCCGCCGGGGGTCTTTCCGTCGGTGTGGCGCTTTCGAACGCCATCGCGGGCCCGACCGTCCAGGCCTGGATCGGCGACTTCACGAAGGTCCGCGCCAAGCGCAACGCGGCCATTCTCGCGTCCCTCAACTTTGACGCCGCCGGCAACGCTCTGACCGGCGAACGTGTGAGATCCCTCTCGAACGCCTCCGCCGGCGCCCTGGTCGGCGGCACGGGCACGAACGCGACGCTCACGTCCAACGCGACCGTCCAGGCGTGGACCGGCAGCTCGTCGCTGCTCGACGCGGACAACGACGCGAGCGTCCGCTCACGCGCGCTCAACTCGGGGTACGTCGAGTCGATCGGCAAGGCCAACGGCCTCCTGGCCGGCGGCGCCACGCTCGCATCCCTCACCATGAACACGACTTCGTCCGCATCGATCGGCAATTCGTCGACCCTCGAAGCCGGCCATGACGCCGACATCGCGTCCTACGCGCGCTCGAACGCCCGGTCGTCCGTGACCGGCGGCGCAGGTCAGGACATCATCGGCTCGCTCAGCACGCTTTTCACCAGCGGTCTCACGGCCGATGCGATCCCTTCGATCGCGGCCGGCGGCGGCGCTTCCGCGGGCCTGTCGGTGACGACGACGGCCAACACGACCACCGGTTCCAGTTCCAAGGTCAAGGCGGGCAATGACGCCGAGATCGCTTCCGACGCGTTCACGAAGGTCGATGCGAACACCTACATGTCGTCCACCGGCGTGTTCGTCGCCGACGCCGTCGCGGGCACGGACGTCTACGTCGACTCCGACGCGTACACGACGATCGGTTCCAACGGTAAGGTCGAGGCGAACACGGTCAGCGTGACCGCCGACAACCGCATCGACATCAAGGCGATCACACAGGCCGACGTCCACGCGGACATCGCCGCCGGCTTCGGCACCGCGGTCACGCGCGTGCGCGTGGGCGGCACCGGCGATCCGAGCGAGGCCAAGGTCACGCTCAACAGCGGCGCGGAGATCCTGGCCCCCGCCAAGATCACGCTCGAGGCGACCAATGCGCAGCTTTCGGAGAACCTCCTGTCCAAGGCCGTCGTGAAGGCGTACGGCACGTTCACGTCGACCGCGACGACGCTCGCTGACGGCACCGCGAACGTGAATTCCAAGATCGAGTCACAGTCCGGAACCAAGATCACCACGGGCGAGCTCCTGGCCCACGCCGAGACGGGGTATTTCATGGACCGCGTGCCCGAGAGCACCGCTGACACGATCGTCACGCGCATCGTCGAAAAAGTGCGCACCGTGACGCGCGAGGTCTGCAGCTGGATGCCGTGGCCGCTCGACGACCTCTGCGAAACGATCACCGAAGAGATCATCGACCTCGTCGCCGAGTTCGACTTCAGCGTCGAGAACGCCAAGACCGGCGGTTCGGGCGTCGTGCTCGACGACAGCATCTCGATGAGCGGCGACATTTACAACATCGGCGGCGGCAGCCGCAGCCTCACGATCAACGCCGACGGCACCATCGCGGCCGGCAGCAACGTGAACGGCCAGATCGTCGGCAACGACTTCGTCGTCGGCGACATCGTGAACACCGCGATGTCGAAATACCGCTTCCTCGTGCCGAACGGCCAGATCCTCGGCAACGCGGTCGTGCACCTCAACAAGCTGCTCGACGCGGTCACCGTCGTGAACCATTCGATGCTCAACCTCGTCTTCAACAAGATCGACATGATCAGCAGCAACGGCGGCGAACCGGACTTCATCTACCGTTCGACGAACGGCGCGCGCTACGCGACCGATACGACGATCAACCCGAGCTCGCTCGACATCGAGAACAAGACGGCGTCGAACATCACGTTCAACGAGGCCGTGAAGAACTTCGCGGCGACGTTCAAGTTCGTGAACCGCGGCGGTAACATCCTCCAAAAGGACAACAACGTCGTGTTCGAGACGAAGGGGATGGAGCTGCGCGCCGACAACGCGAGCCTCGGCTCGTTCGCGCAGCGCCTCAATGTCCGCCTCTACCAGGCCAACCGCCAGCCGGACGGCACGGTCAACACGGCCCCGGCCGAGATCGACGCGTACGCGTACGCCGACATCTACCTCAGCGTCAAGGGCGTGAACACGCTCGTGAGCACCGCGGGCTGCGCCTCGTGCCAGAACTATGTCTTCGATCCGAGCTTCGTCGGCGGCAACGTCAATCTCGACACGTTCGACGCGTTCGGCAACATCGACGTGCGCCTCGAGCGCGGCGAGCTCATCGACTACAAGCGCGTCTCGCACGATGTCGACTTCATCTACGGCGTCGACCGGCTCATCGCCGGCAAGGACGTCACGCTCGCCGGCCAGACCGGTGTGGGTGTGCGCGTCGACGACGTCATCCAGAGCGGCTTCCTGAACATCAACTTCACGGTCGACGGGACCAATTTCTACAACCATGAGGCCTTCCGCGACGGCGATAAGGTCCGCATCAAGGACATGACCGCCGGCGGCGGCAAGATCACGATCACCGGGAACCTCCAGGGCACCGGCACGCTCAAGGCGCTCGACGGCTACAGCCGGTTCAACGTCCAGAACGCGGACGGCCGCGACCTCGAGCTCGGCGACATCAACGTCGACCAGCGCATCAACAAGACGATCACGGTGAACGCCGATACGAACGTGCAGACGAACGAATACGGCCAGGTGAAGGTCGAGACGTTCGGCCACGCGACCGGCGGTATCACGGCCAACACGACCGCCGCGGGCTCCGACCTGCTGCTGGCCGGACAGCTCCTGAACTCATCGGGCACGACGTCGCTGACCTCGGCCCAGGGCAACGTCCATAACTCCGATACCGACGCCCTCATCAAGGCGATGGACATCGCGCTGTCGGCCGCCAATGCGGCGCTCGGCACGAACGCCGACGCGCTCAAGATCGATCTCACGGGCGGCAAGGTGACGGCGACGGCCAAGGGTGACATCGATATCACTGAGGTCAACGGCACGATGACGACCGGCGACATCACGTCGGCTGACGAGGACGTCACGCTCAACGCGGACGCGGGCGGCATCGCCGTCGGCGACATCAACGCCGCCAAGGGCACCGCGTTCCTGTTCGCCACAGGCGCGATCACGGACGCCGACGACAGCGCTTTCGGCGAATTCAACGGCGCGGAAGCGGACATCACGGCCAAGGGCGCTGTGCTGCGGGCCGGCACCGGCGTCGGCACCGCGACGAACGGCCTCGAGACCCGCCTTGCGGATTTCAACGGAGCTTCAACGGACGGCGTTCTCACGGCTTTTGGCGGCTCGGCCGGCGGCGTCCATGTCGCCAACAAGAGCACGACGGGCGCGGGTCTGACCATCGGCACGCTCGGTCGTGCGATACCGAACCCGCCTCCCGGCCCTATCAGCCCCACGCATGAGTTCTGGTTCGGTGTGGCTGGCAGCGACGGGATCACGATACTTTCGGGCAGCCCGCTTACCGTGGACACCCGTGTGTGGGAGTTCAATGGCGGCAACATCATGCTGGCCGCGTTGGGCAACACGGCGGCGGACGACCTTATCCTTAACGCCGATGTGACCGCTTCGGGCGGCAACGGCAGCATCACGCTCGTTGCAGGCGACAGCATCTTCCAGTCCGGTTCCAGTGTTTTCTCGGGTGGGCCCGTTGTCGTGAGCGCGGAAGGCTCCGGCGATGTGCGCATGATCGCGGGTGAGGACTGGACCGACGGCGTCCAGGATCAGGACGGTAACACCGGCGCTTCCGGCGGTTCGATCACGCAGGTGAACGGCACGCGCGTGACCTCGGCCAGCGGCCGCATCCTGGCCGACGCGGCGTCCGACGTCGCGGTGGCTTCGATGCAGACCGGCGGTTCCGCGTCCGATGCGCTGATCGTGAGATCGCGTTCGGCTTCCGTCTATGACGCGGGCGACACCCATCCGGACCTCTTGACCCAGAACGGCACGGCGACGATCATCGCCAAGACCGGCATCGGCAGCAACAACGCGCTCGAAACACAGGTCAAGAACCTTTCGGCCGTGACCGACACCGGCAACATCCGGATCGACAACACCGGCGGCATGACCATCGTGAACGCGAACGGCGTGAACGGAGTTTCGATCACCGATACGGCCGACACGAACGGCGCCGATGAGATCGTCATCAGGACCTTCAGCCCCATGACCGTGGCGGCCGGGACTTCGGTCGAGAACCACGCGGGCGGCGATATCACGCTGAACGCGCTCGGCGCGTCGGCGGCCGATGACCTCACGCTGAACGGCGACGTCATCACCGACGGCGGCAACGGCAATATCCTGCTCACTTCCGGCGACACGACCACGATCGCCGACGGTGTGACCGTGAGCGCCGAAGGCACCGGCAACATCACGATCGCTTCGGGTGAGGATTTCACGGACGGCCTCCTGGACCAGGACGGCAACACCGGCGTGGGCGGCGGCGACATCATCATGGGCGGCACTGCGGTCGTCAAAACGGACGAAGGCAATATCCTCATGGATGCGGCGGACGACTTCCTCGTGGGCGTGTTGAACGCGGATGGGGACAACGACGGCATCCGCGGCGATGTGACCACGTTCTCACGCAGCGGCTCGACGTTGGACGCCAACGGTCCGGACGTCAACATCATCGCCGACGAGCTCAACATGACGTCAGGCGGATCGATCGGCGCACCCGGTGACCCGTTGGACCTCAAGGTCAATGTGCTGACAGCGCTCGGTCAGAACGACCTCTTCTTCCACAGCTTCGACGACATCGAGGTCCATATGACCTCCGTCAATGGACAGATCGAGTTGACGGGCGATCAGAACATCTTCCTGGGCCGCGCGTACGCGCCCAACGGTGAACTGCGCCTGTCGGCCGGCAGCTCGATCCTGGCGCTCAATGACACCGACCTTCATCTGATGGGCCGCAGCACCATCGCGCTGTCGACCGCCAGAGGCGTGGTGGGCACCGCCGCGAACCGCATCCAGTTCCAACTGAACCAGGCCGGCAACGTGCTGCTGGCGATCGGCGGCGCGGACGCGGTCACGCGCCTTTCGGCCAACCTGGTCGGCAATGTCACCGCCTTCAGCGTGCAGTTCCTCACGCTGCCTCAAGGACTGGCGCTCTACAACGGGATCGCGATCGGCGGCGCGCCGATCAACTTCCTGACCGCTTCCAGGTCATGGCTGCAGAACCAGCTGTTCCCCGCGAGCCGCCGCGGTGTTTCCGACGGCCGTTTCGCGGCGGACATGCCCGGATATTTCGACACCGAGTCGCTGATGCTCGGCGCGGACACCGATGTGGACGTGAGCGCATTGGACGAGACCGTCTCCGGACCGATCACTTCGGCCCAGCCGGTCCGTCCGGCGCGCAAGCGGCCCGCCGCTGCGATCGCGCCCGCACCCGTGTCCGTATCCGCGCCTGTATCCGCGCCCGCGCCGGTCCTTGTGCCTGACGCCGCGCCCGCGCTTCAGCCCGCGCCCGTGTCCGTGGTCCGTCCGGCGGTGCCGACACGCCGTCCGCTGCCCGCACCCGCGGCCACGAGCTCAACAGCGGCCGTACAGCCTCAGACCGTCGTGCCTCAGCCCCAAGTCACGGCTCCGATCCTGCCGCCAGGACCCCCGCAGGGTCTCCGGTCCATCGGCGCGCCGTCCGGCCGTCTGTTCCAGGCGGAAGTCGAAGAAGAGCCTGCGCCGTCCACCGCATCCGAGTGATTTAAATCGGATGCGGGCTCCCCGAGGATTTGCTATCATGGAAATCCAAGGAGAGCAGGATGATGTTTTTTTTCGCCTACGTTGACCCGGGCTTCTTCGGATCTTTTTATCAGGCGGCCTACGTCCTGGTCTTCGGCGTGCTGTTAGGGTGGGTTCTCAAGCCCTATCAGTTCATCAAGGCGCTTTTCACCCGAAAAAACAAGGACCG
>CAZHID010000026.1:16816-17932 GCA_964532445.1 uncultured Planctomycetia bacterium
CCCGCGCGCCCCTCTCAAACGCCCTGAGCTTTGAACCTCTCCGGCGCGTTTTCCGAACCCCGCCTCTCTCCCGATTCCATCCAGATCAGCGACGTCTCCTACGCGGACCCGAACGGGTTCGTTTTTTTTCATCAGGGCGGCGTGTACCGCGCGATCCGCGCGGGCAGGGAGGATTACTACCGGGCGCTTTTTACCGAAGGCACCGCGGCTGAATGCATCGGGCGGCTCGGCCTCGTGGGTTCGGAGATCGTTCCCGGTTCCATCCCCGACCTCGACATCCGGCTCCTGATCCGCCACGCGACGATCGCCCCGGCGAGCTACGCGCCCGAGTGGAGCCCATCGATGCTCAAGGACGCGGCGCTCGTGACGCTCGGTCTGGAGGCGGAACTGGCCGGCCGCGGACACAGCCTGCAGGACGCGAACCCCTGGAACGTCCTGTTCGACGGGACCGATCCGCGCTGGATCGATCTGACATCGATCGTCGAAGCGCCGGCCGGCATGATCTGGCCCGCGTATCAGCAATTCCTGAACACCTTCGTCCACCCGCTCGAACTTATGTCGATGGGGAAGGACCGCGCGGCCCGCGCGCTCATGACCGATTATGTGCACGGCATTTCCCAGGAGGAATTCACCCGGCACCTCACGGCGGGCTATTCGCTCAAGCATCCGCTGAGGACGGCGGGTCTCAGGGTGTTCAACTGGGCCAGCCGCCGCGCGCAGCGGAACGCCGCGGGCCGGACGCGCTGGAAAAAAGCCCCCTCCCGGCTGGCGGCGGGCAAAGTGGACCCCGCGCTGAGGGCGCGCTTCCTGGAAGGGCTCCGTTCGCGCGTCGAAAAAATAAACCCGTCCCCGGACTCCAGGGCGTTCTGGAAAAATTATTACGCTGACCGCGGCGAGGCGTCCGCGGACCCCGTCTCTGCCGACGAGGCCGGCTGGTCGGCCAAGCAGCGCAACGTCGCGGCCGTGCTTCGGCGGCTCAAGCCGCGCCGTGTCACGGACCTGGGGGCGAACACGGGCTGGTACAGCCGTCTGGCCGCGCGCCACGCGGAACGGGTGGTCGCGTCGGACGCCGACGCGGCCTGCGTGGACGCGCTCTACCTCACCGCCAAGAAGGAA
>CAZHID010000027.1:0-17423 GCA_964532445.1 uncultured Planctomycetia bacterium
GATGAGCGATCAAAGGTGATGGAGAATTGATGGAAGAGATCCAGATCGACAGGTTGGCAGCCAAGGAGGATGCGGCGGAGCGGAAGGTCTACACCGTTTCGCAGCTGACGCGCCTCGTGCGGTTCACGCTCGAGGACCTGTTCAGCTCGGTGTGGGTCGAGGGAGAGATCTCTGACTTCACGCATCATTCTTCCGGCCATATGTACTTCAGTCTCAAGGACGCCGACGCGAACCTCTCGTGCGTGATGTTCAAGCGCGAGAACTCAAGGCTGCGCTTCAAGCCGGAGCCCGGGACGAAGGTCCTGCTCCACGGCCGTGTCAGCATCTACGTTCCGCGCGGCGCGTATCAGCTCGTCGTCGACATGATGGAGCCCAAAGGCTTGGGCGCGCTCCAACTGGCCTTCGAGCAGCTGAAGAACAAACTCCTCAAAGAAGGCCTTTTTGACGACGCGCGCAAGCGCCCGCTGCCATTCCTGCCGCTCTCGATCGGCGTCATCACGTCGCCGACGGGCGCGGTCATCCGCGACATGATGCATGTGTGGGAGCGCCGCTTCCCGAAGGTGCGCGTGATCCTAGCTCCGGTGCAGGTCCAGGGACCCCAAGCTCCGGGCGAGATCGTCCGGGCCATCGCCGACATGAATGAGTTCGGCGAAGCGGACGTGATCGTCGTCGCGCGCGGCGGCGGGAGCCTCGAGGACCTCTGGGCGTTCAACGACGAGGCGGTCGCGCGCGCGATCGCCGGGTCGCGCATCCCGGTCGTCTCGGCGGTCGGGCATGAAGTGGATTACACGATCGCGGATTTTGTGGCCGACCGGCGCGCGCCGACCCCTTCGGCGGCGGCCGAAATTTTGCTCCCTCAGCTGGATGAGCTGGAAGCGTCCCTGAGGGACACCGGCACGCGGTTGGCGGGGATCCTGCGCCGGGAAGTCGAGTCCCGCTGGGACCGGCTCGAACGGCTGCAGGCATCGCGATTTTTTCTCAAGCCCCAAAGCCTCACGGAAGACCTGGCTCAGGAGACCGACGCGCTCGCGGAGCGTCTGGACACGGCCGCGCGCCGCCGGGTGGACGACCTCGCACGCGAGGCGCGGTTCCTGCGCGGTCAGCTCGAAGCCTTCAGCCCCCAAAAATGCCTCGAACGCGGCTACAGCATCGTATTTGACGCGGCGACAGGGGGCATTATAAAATCCACGCGCCAACTCGACCGTTCGCGGTCGGTCCGGATCCGCGTCGCCGACGGCGAGCGGACCGCCCGGACGGAAGGCGCGTCACCCACGGAGCCAACATGACACAGTCCAAAGAATCCGGTCTTAAGTTCGAGGATCAGCTCAAGCGTCTGGAAGACATCGTCGGCCGGATGGAAAGCGGCGACCTCACGCTCGACGAATCGCTCAAACTCTATGAAGAGGGTGTGAAGCTTTCCCAGAGCTGCACGAAACGTCTGGAAGAAGCCCAGAAGCGGATCGAAGTGCTGCTGCGGACCGGCTCCGGCGAGCTCAAGACCGTGCCTGCCGACGACGACCTCAAGCCCAAGAAGAGCAAGAAGTAGTTTTTTGAATTCCCGCGTGAACATCCCGGGGCATCTCGCCCGCACCGCCGCTTCCGTTGACCGCGCGCTCGCGAGGCTTCTGCCGGCGAAGAGCCTTTATCCCAAGCACCTGGCGGAAGCCATGCGCTACTCCGTCTTTTCGGGCGGCAAGCGTGTCCGGCCGTACCTGGTGCTGGAGTCCGCCCGGCTCTGCGGCGCGGCTCCCTCCAAGGCCATGCCGCTCGCGGCGGCCATGGAAATGATCCACACGTACTCTTTGATCCACGACGACCTTCCTTGCATGGACGACGACGACTTCCGGCGGGGCCGCAAGACCTGCCACCGTCAGTTCGACGAAGCGACGGCCATCCTGGCGGGGGACGCGCTCCTCACGCATGCCTTCACGGTCCTTGCTGAGGGCCGGGACGTCTCGGAGCCCCGGCGGCGGCAGGTGTTCTCGGTGGTGAGCCGGGCGGCGGGCGCCTTCGGGATGGTCGGAGGACAGGCGGCGGACCTGAAGCATCAAAAAAAGCGGGTGAAGCTCGCCGAACTGGCGCGGATCAACGCTCTTAAGACAGGATGTCTCATCACCGCGTCCTGCGAAGCGGGCGCGCTGTGGGCCGGGGCGGCCCCCGGAGCCGTCCGGCGGCTGCGCAACTACGGCCGGGAAGTGGGTTTCTTGTTTCAGCTGGTGGATGATATTATAGACGGCGACGGCTATGTGCCGCTCATCGGGGCGGCCAAGACCTACGCGTTGGCCGCGAAGGTGCGCGACCGCGCCAAGTCAGCCGTGCGCCCTCTGGGCCCCCGATCGGGGGAACTGCAGGCGTTCGCGGATTTTTTATTCGAACGCAAGGCGTAAAAGTTTAGCAGGCATTATGGAACCTCTGCTCCCTCATATCAATTCGCCCGCGGACATGCGCAAGCTCCCCCGAACGGAGCTCCCGCGTCTGGCCCGTGAGGTCCGCGACTGCATCATCGAGACCGTCTCCGAAAAGGGCGGGCATCTCGGCGCCGGTCTCGGTGTCACCGACCTCACGGTCGCGCTCCACTACATTTTGGACACCCCGAACGACTTTTTGGTCTGGGACGTCGGACATCAGGTCCAGGCCCACAAGATCCTGACCGGCCGGCGTGACGCTTTTCGCCAATCCTTCCGCCAGTACAAGGGCCTTTCGGGCCTCGTGAACGCCGGCGAGAGCCCTTACGACGTGTTCACGACCGGCCACGGCGGCCCGTCGATCTCGGCCGCGTTGGGCGTCGCCGTCGCGCGCCGCCGCCGGGGGCAGGACACCAAAGTCGTCGCCGTCATCGGGGACACCTCGATCGCCAACGGCATGGCGCTGGAAGCCATGAACCACGCCGGCCACATCCGCGAGAACCTCGTCGTCATCCTGAACGACAACGAGATGAGCATTTCCAAGTCCGTCGGCGCGATGTCGCGCTACCTGAACCAGGTCATCACCAACCCCACGTACAACCACCTGCGCGAAGAGGTGGAAACGCTGATCGGCCGTCTTCCCAAGGTCGGCGGCCGCGTGCTGGGCAAGATCAAGTACATCGAAGAAGGCGTGAAGCATTTGCTCGTTCCGGGGCAGCTTTTCGAGAACCTGGGCTTCAGGTACTTCGGCCCTCTCGACGGACATAACCTCGAGAACCTGCTCGACCTTTTTCCCAAGATCTTCTCGATCCAGGGTCCGGTGCTGATCCACGTCATCACGAAGAAGGGCAAGGGCATGCCGATGGCGGAGGCCGATCCGATCCGCTGGCACGCGTCCGCTCCGTTCGACCTGAGGACCGGCGAGCTCAAGAAAAAAAGCACCGAACTTTCGTACACCGAAGTGTTCGGCAACACGCTCTGTGAGCTGGCGCAGAAGGACACGCGCATCATGGCCCTCACGGGCGGTATGCCCGAGGGAACGGGCCTCGTGAAGTTCGGACAAAAATTCCCCGAAAGACTTTTTGACGTCGGCATCTCCGAGGAGCACGGCATCACGTTCTGCGCGGGGCTCGCCTACGAGCGGATGCGTCCGTTCGCGGCGGTTTACTCCACGTTCATGCAGCGGGCGTTCGACCAGATCGTGCACGACATCGCGCTTCAGAACCTGCCGGTCATCTTCGCGATGGACCGCGGGGGTCTCGTGGGCGAGGACGGTCCGACGCACCACGGCGTTCTCGACATCTCCTTCATGCGCAAGATCCCCGGAATGACGGTGATGGCGCCGCGCGACGGCAAGGAATTCGTCGAAATGATCAAGTTCGCGGCGGACCACACCTCGGGCCCCATCGCGTTCCGATACCCGCGCGGGTCGGTGACCGAGCTAGCGCATCCCGCTCTGACCAAGTACCCCGGTTCTCCGGTCGAATACGGCAAGTCCGAGCTCCTCAAAGAGGGTTCCGACGTCATGATCGCCGCTTATGGCGCGATGGTCGGTCCCGCGCTCGACGCCGCCGAGATCCTCGAACGCGAGGGTGTGAGCGCCGGTGTCATCAATGCCCGCTTCGCGAAGCCCCTCGATGAGGGGTTGATCCTGTCCTGGGCCCAGCGCACCCGGGCGCTTGTCACCGTCGAAGAGGGCTGTGTCGCAGGCGGTTTCGGATCCGCGGTGCTCGAGGCTATGGCCGCCCGTCAGGTCTCGACCTCAGTCCGCTGCCTCGGCATTCCTGACCGGTTCATCGAACACGGTCCCCGGAACATCCTGCTCGACCTCTGCGGGCTTTCGCCTCAACAGATCGCCGCTTCCGCTCAGGAAGCGCTGCGGGGCTTGAGCTCGTCCGCGCTTCCCGCTTCACCCTCACGCTAGACCTTTTCGTTAAAAATCCGGTCCATCAGGCTATTTTGGGTAAATGGCTTCCCTTAGCCATACCCTTGCCCTAATGCGGAGCCTCGGCCGATTTATGTTTGTTTGTTTTTTTACGACCATGATTGACAATACTTACTCATAGTCATAAAATATTAACAATTTTATGAAAGCTAGAATGGCTTCTTCCGCCTCCAACAAACCGATAATCAGGTCGGACCGGGCACTTTTGCTGTCCGGTTTGATGCTGATCCCATGCCTTTTGTCGGCGCAATGCACTTTTTCAAAAAATGCTTGGGCCGCGACAGACTCGAAGACGAGATCCGCGGCCGAGGTTGAGGATCGGATTAATAAAGCCATTAAAGAAGCTGAAAAAAAACTCGGTGCAAACCCGGTCGTGGAAGAGGTGAGGAAGGATATTCGGACCAATCTAGTGCCCGCGAAGTCTTCGGTGCCCCAGACCTCCGCGCCGGCGGCCAAAACGCAAACCACCGCATCTTCATCAAAAGCTCCGGCCCCTGTCGTCAAATCATCCGCACCCGCGGTCAAGCCACCGGCTCCTGCGCCCGCACCCGCGCCCAAACAAAGTTCGAACATCAAGCCCCAAGTGGAGCCGCCCGCCGCGCCGTCCAGGATCGTGTCGGTGGTTTCGAACGACCCCGCGCCCTCGGCCGTTTCGCACGCCATGAAATTCAAGTCGGCTGATCCCCGGAAGCAGGCCAATGAGTTGGCTTGGAAGGCGAGCGGGACCTACGGGCGCCGCGAGGAATACAACGCGGCCTATGAACTGACGCAGGAAGCGCTCAAGATCGATCCCCAGAACCGCGTCGCCAATGAAGTCCAGCAACGCATCGCACGCGACATCCGTGAACGGCCGATGGACATCGGCGGCACCGACAAGACGATCTCCCCTCCTGAAGGACGTATCGCCCTCGCGGTGGCGCTCTCCGACGGCTTGGTCACATTGCAGGAGGCGGAGGATATCGCGCTCAAGAACAGCCTGATGCTGGAGTCGCTGCGTCACCGGCTCGCGGGCGCGCGTCACAAGATCAACGAGGCCTTGAGGGCGTTCCTTCCGACGATGAACGCGGATATTTCGATCGGCGGCGGCGCCGTCGGCACGAACCAGCAGCCGTACGATTCCGAAAAGTACATCGCGTCGTTCTCCCAACCCCTCTATTACGGCGGGGAGCTCATTTTTACGCTCAAGCAGGCGCAGGCGAGCCTCCGGTCGGACGAGCTCAAATATCAGAAGGAGCGCACCGACATCCTCCGCCAGCTGGGTGAGGCGTACCGGAACGCGGTGAACGCGGTCTACAACCTGAATTACCAGCAGGAACTCTTTCGTCAGATCACCGAGTATAAACAGCAGCAGGACAAGGCATACGAATCGCGCCTGACCGCCGAGATCGACCATCTTGAGATCTCCTCGATCTACAACCAGGTCACGTTCCAGAAAGAGACCGCGGTCACGACCCAGAAGTCCGCGAACCTGACGCTCTGCCAGGCGATCGGTGTGCCCGCCGACCAGCCGATCCCCGTCGACCCGACGGTCCAGGTGGACCGGCTCAACAACGTCGATCTGGAGGATTACCTGAACCGGGTGGGTATCGGGAATTACGACATCCGGATCAAGCAGGCGACCCTCGAGAGCGCGTATTACAGCTCGAAGGTGTTCGACGCGCAGAGGATGCCCCGTATCGATCTGCGCGGGAACGTGGGTATGGCGGGGGAAGCGAGCCACTCTCACTTTGACTACGACACGGCCAGGAGGGATGAGCTGGGCTCTGGCGAGAGCGCCAATTGGAGATCGGACGGCCGCCCCGACCTCGAGAAGGAATACTCACTCATCGCCGAGGTCAAGATGCCGTTCGGACCCAACACCGTCGGCTACACCAATCAGCGCCGCTTTTTCGCGCCGAGCATCTCGTCGTTCCAAGGGTCGAACGATTACAAACATTCCTTCACGCTGGGTGTGCTTGACCGTCTGTCGAACCGGACCGATGAGGAGATCGCCAAGGCCGATTACCTGAAGGCGATGGCCGAGCTCCAGAAAGAAAAGACCGACCAGGAGATCAACGCGCGGCAGGCCTATTACGACTACGAAAGCGCCCTTCTCCAGCTCGAGACGTCGGACGCCAAGATCCTTTTCCGTGAGCGGCAGGTCAAGATCCTTGAGCAGACCACGAAGATGGAGGAGGCCAAGCTGACCGAGCTTCTGAACGAAATGGTCGGCCTTGCGGAAGACCGCTATTCGAGGATCACGGCGATCTCAAGCGCCAACAACGCCCTGGCCAAGATGGACTATCTGGCCGGAACCGAAGGGATCAACACCCGTTATGAAATTCAACCTTCACAAAAATAAATCGACCCTTTTCAAGCTCCTGCTGGTGATCGCCGTGATCCTGGTCGGGTTCTCGGTGCTGTCGAAGCACATAACCTTCGTGAAGGGCCTTCCGACCTTCAAGAAAAAGAAGATCGTCCAGAAAAAGACGGTCGACGACATCGCGATCCCGGTCAAGGGATACAAGGTGACGCGGGTGGACTTTTCGGACACGCTGCCGTCGCTCGGGACCGTCAAGGGCTACCGCGAGGTCGAGCTCAAGTTCGCCGAGACCGGGTACATCGAGTACATCAACTTCCGCGACGGCGAAAAGGCCGTCGAAGGCGACATCATCGGGAGCCTCGACCAGCGCGAGAAGCTGCTCAAGCTCGAGTACGCGAAGAACGAGATGGAGCGGACCCAGAAGCTGTTCGACCTCGGCGCGATCGCGGACTCCAAGCTCCAGCAGACCAAGCTCGAATACCAGTCCGCCCGCCTCGAATACGAGAAAACCAATCTCGTGGCCCCGTTCGACGGTTACCTGGGCAGCGTCGAAAAGCAGAAGGGCGACTTCGTGACCCCGAACGACACGTTCGGCACGTTCGTGAACCTCACGGACGCCTACGCCGAGTTCGGCGCGATCGAGAAGGACATCAACAAGATCAAGATCGGGCTGCCCGTCACGATGACGGTCGATTCGTACCCGCAGGACACGTTCAGCGGGGAGATCGAGTCGATCTCGCCGGTCGTCGAGGGCAAGACGCGCACGTTCAAGGTCAAGGCGCGCGTCGTCAACGAGGGCGAAAAGCTCAAGGCCGGCATGTTCGGCCGCGTGGGTGTGCAGATCTATCAGAAGGAGCACACGCTCGTCATTCCGAGCGCGGCGTTCCGCAAGAAGGAGCAGGAGTATTTTGTGTACGTGATCCATCCCGACGCGCCTGTCGAGGACGCCGGCGGCGAGGAAGCTTCCGGCAAGCCCGCCAAGAAGGGCGACAAGGAAGCCGCGCCCGCCAAGCCGTCGGACGTGATCATCGGCACGGTCGAAGTGAGACCGATCCAGGTCGCCTACGCGACCCCCGACGCGGTCGAGATCAAGGCGGGTCTCGAGGACGAGGAGCTCATCGTCGCGGACATCCAGCAGGAAATGGAAGAAAAAGCCAAGGTCGAAGTGACGGAGATCCAGGAGTACACCTTCTGATCCGTCCCTAAGCCCGGAATAAATCATGTCACTGCCCAAATTTTCCATCCAGCGGCCGGTCACGATCTACATGTTCTTCGCCGCCGTGATCCTGTTCGGGTTCATCTCCGTGCGGATGCTGAGCCAGGAACTTTTCCCCCCCGTCACATACCCCAAACTCTCCGTCGTCACCCACTACGCCAACGCCGCGCCCGAAGAGATCGAGCAGCTCATCACCAAGCCCATCGAAGAGGCTGTCGGTTCGACCCCCGGCCTTCGGAGCGCGACCTCCGTGTCCCGGGAAGGTATGTCGCTCGTGGTCGCCGAGTTCGGCTGGGAGCAGAACATGGACTTCGCCGCGCTGTCGGTGCGCGAGAAGATCGATCTCGTGAAAGCCCGTCTGCCGCGCGACGCGGAAGAGCCGACCGTCATCAAGTTCAACCCCTTCGAAATGCCCGCGGTGACCCTATCCGTCTCGAGCGACCGCCGTTCGCCTGTGCAGCTCAAGCGCTTCGCCGACAAGCACGTGAAGACCGAGATGGAAAAGATCAACGGCGTCGCGTCCGCGACCATTTCCGGCGGCGCGGACGAGGAGATCCTCGTCGAGGTGGACCAGGGCCGGCTCAAGGCGTCGACCCTGAGCATCAACGACGTCTCGAAGGCCATTTCCGAAGCCAACCTGAACTACCCCGGCGGCACGATCAAGGAGAACTTCTACGAGTACCTCGTCCGTACGATCGGCGAGTTCAAGCATATCGGTGAGATCGGCAAGATCGCCGTCGGCCGCGAGGAGCCCGGTCAGAAGCGCGGCGAAGAGGACCAGCCGACCAACGAGCTTGTGATGCTCAAGGACGTCGCGTCCGTCGTGAGGCAGACCAAGGAGCGCACTTCGTATTCGCGGTTCAACGGGCGCGAGAACCTGACCGTATCGATCCAGAAGCAGGCGCAGTCGAACACGATCCTGGTCGCCGACGCGGTGAAGAAAAAGGTCGAGAAGCTCAAGGAGCAGGCGCCCGAGGACATCAAGATCGACGTCATCTATGACCAGTCCAAGTTCATCCGCGAGGCGGTGAACGGCGTGCGCGACGCGGCGGTGCAGGGCGGTATCCTCGCGTTCTTCGTGCTGCTGGTCTTCCTGCAGGACATCGGCGCGTCCATCCTCGTCATTTTGATCATCCCGATAACGATCCTCGCGACACTGACGCTCATGTACTTCGTCGGGATCTCGCTGAACGTCATCTCGCTGGGCGGTATCGCGCTCGGCGTCGGCATGCTCATCGACAACGCGATCGTCGTCATCGAGAACATCGACCGTCAGATCAAGGACGCCGGGTCGGCCAAGGACCTCAAGGCCATCGCCGGCGCGGCGACGGACGAGGTCGTGGCGCCGCTCATCGCCTCGACGCTGACCACCGTCATGGTGTTCCTGCCGATGATCTTCGTGACGGGTCTCGCGGGTCAGATCTTCAAGGAGCTCGCGTGGGTCGTCGTGGTGACCCAGATCTTTTCGTTCATCGTCGCGATCACGCTCCTGCCGGTCATGATCATGCAGTTCAGCTACAAGGAGGCCAAGCCCGGCAGGGCCGCGAAGGTCATGGACGCGCTGAACCGGATCGTCCACTTGAGCGGCAAGCCGATCGTCTGGATCGAGACCAGTTACGCGAAGGTCCTGCCAGGATTCATCCGCCAGAAAGGCCGGTACCTGCTGATGGCCTTGGCAGTGTTCATCATCACCGTTTTTGTGATCGGCAAGCTCGACAAGATCGTGATGCCCAAGGTCGATCAGGGCCAGTTCATGATCAAGGCCGACCTGCCCGTCGGGACCCGGGTGGAACGGTCGAACGCCGTATCGCTCAATATCGAGAAGTACCTTCGCCGGTTCCCCCAGATCCTGAGCGTCGCGACCATCGTCGGATCGTCCAAAACGGGCTCCGCCAAGGACGACATCCAGAGCATCGGGACCCATCAGACGCAGATCATCGTGACGCTGAGGGCAGACCGCGACCTTTCGACGGACGAGCTCATTCAGCGGATCCGCAAGGACTTCGAAACGCCGTTCATGAAGAAGGCGACCAAGAGCGCCCGGATCAACTACATCCTTTACGAATCGTCGTTCAAGGCCGCCGGCGAGAACAATTCGCCCGTCGTGATCAACATCAAGGGCAACAACCTTGAGGCGATGAAGTCCATCACGCGCAAGATCCAGGAGAAGATCGGCAAGGTCGAAGGCGTTTACGACGCGTCGAACACGATCCCCGAGAGCGCGCCTGAGACCAAGATCACCGTCGACAAGGACAAAGCGGCCTTTTACCGTCTGTCGGTGACCGATCTCGCGACGGCGTCGCACATTTCGATCAAGGGGACGGTCGCGAGCAAGTTCAAAGAGGACGGCAAGGAGATCGACATCCGCGTCGTCCTGCGCGAGAGCGACCGCGGCGGGCTCTATGAGCTGCCGTTCATCCAGATGCATTCCCCGATGGGTCTCAACGTGCCGTTGAGCGAGCTGGTGAGCTTCCAGTCGGGCGAGGGTCCCAGCGAGATCAAGCGGATCGGCCAGGAGCGGACCCTGCAGATCTTCGCCAAGGTGTTCAAGCGGCCGCTCGGCGAGGTGAACGCGGAGATCGACCAGATCATCCGGGCGGAGCAGATGCCGACAGGGTATTTGGCCGAGCTCGCCGGTGAGAACCTTGAAGTGCAGGAATCCTTCAACAGCCTCAGGATGGCGCTCATTTTGTCGGTCATCCTGATCTACATGATCATGGCCGCTCAGTTCGAGTCCTACTTCCAGCCGTTCATCATCATGTTCACGATCCCTCTGTCGGTGATCGGCGCGACGATGAGCCTCGCGCTCACCGGGACCCCCATCAGTGTCGTCGTGCTGCTCGGCATGATCCTCCTGGGCGGTATCGTCGTGAACAACGGCATCATGCTCATCGACTTCATCAACGCGGGGATCGCTGAGGGTCTCCCTATGAGGGACGCGGTGATCCGCGCCGGCCGGGTGCGCCTTCGCCCGATCGCGATGTCCGCGATGGCCTCCGTTCTGGGATCCATACCCCTCGCGTTCGCGCAGGACGAAGGCTCCAAGCTCCAGGCGCCGATGGCGATCACGATCGTCGGCGGACTGTCGGTCGCGACCTTCCTGACCCTGGTCATCATTCCGGCGCTTTTTATCACGAGCTACGAGATCCGGTCAGCGCTTTCCAGTAAAAAGAAGAACCCCGCCGCCGTCCAGGACGCCCATCCTTGAATCTGCCTGAATTCAGTGTGAAGCGGCCGACCACCATCATCATGGCGGCTTTGGCCATGATGATGATCGGCATCGTCTCGCTGCTCAAGCTCCCGGTCGAACTCTACCCCAACACGTCCTTCGGCGAGATCAGCATCGTGATCTACGTGCGCGGAGAACTCCCTCCGCTCGAGGTCGAAGCCCAGGTCACGCGTCCCGTCGAAGAAGCGGTCGCGACCGTCTCGAACCTGAAACAGATGATCTCGACGACCAAGGAGGGCGAGTCCACCGTGGTGCTGAGCTTCGAGCCGGGCACCGACATGGACTTCGCGGCGCTCGAGGTCCGCGAGAAGTTCGCGAAGGTCAAGAACAAGCTGCCCAAGGAGATCGAAAAGCCCGTCATCGCCAAGTACAAGCAGTCGGACGTCCCCGCGGTGATCTTCGCGCTGACGAGCTCGGTGCGCAGCCCCGAGGACATCCGCAAGATCGTCGACGAGCGGATCAAGGAGCGGTTCAAGCGCGTGAAGGGCGTCGCCAACGTCGAGGTCGCCGGCGGGCGCGAGCGCAAGATCCTCGTGGAGATCGATCAGCAGAAGATGGTCGCGTACGGACTGGCGATGGACGAGCTCACCGGGACGCTCGGCGCGAACAACCTGAACCTGCTGTCGGGCGAAGTGGACCGCACGGACGACCGGCTCCTGGTGCGGATGATCGGCGAGTTCGACAGCATCGATCAGATCAAGCAGATCAGCCTCAAGCGCACCGAGTACGGCTCGGTCATCCGGCTCGAGGATGTCGCGACGGTGAAGGACGGGTACCTCGACGCCAAGGAGTATTCACGGCTCAACGTCAAGGACACGGTGAGCGTTTACATCCAGAAGGAAAGTTCCGCGAACACCATCTCGGTGGTCGACAACATCGAGGAGGAGATCGAGGCGACCAAGGAGGCCCTGCCGAAGGACATCCGGCTGGTCGTCACTTCCAACCAGTCCACCTTCATCGAGGAGGCGATCAACGGCCTCAAGCTTTCGCTCCTGCAGGGGACGATCCTGATCATCCTGGTCCTTTTCCTGTTCCTTTTCGCCAAGAACGCCTGGCAGATAGGTCTGGTGCTCGCGATGATCGGACTGACCATGGTCCCGAACCAGTGGATGCTCTATTCGATCCTGGTGTCCCTCGGTGTGGTCGTGGCGGTCAAGCCCGCCTTGCGGCCGGTCGTGGTCGTCATCGTTCCGATCCCGATCTCGGTGATCTCGACGTTCTTCCTGATGCGTTTCGCGGGCCTGACGCTCAACGTGATGACGCTGTTCGGTCTGGCGCTCGGCGTGGGCATGCTCGTCGACAACTCGATCGTCGTTTTTGACAACATCCTCAAGAAGGTCGAGCAGGGTCTCGACGCGACGGCCGCCGCGATCGAAGGGTGCCGCGAGCTCATGGTCGCGATCGTCGCCTCGACACTGACGCACATCATCGTTTTCCTTCCGATGATCTTCATGTCCAAGGAGATCCAGCTCTTGTACTCGAGCATGGCGATCACGGTCATTTTTTCGCTGATGACGTCACTCCTGTGCGCGCTGTCGATCGTGCCGCTTTTTTCCGCCAAGAAGACGTTCTCCGAGCCCATGGCGAAGATGACGGGCCACGACCAGTCCGATTGGCTGTCGCACTTTTATCCCAAGGAACGCAAGCTGCTGTTCCGCACGGTCCGCAACAGCAAGAAGGTCATCATCGGCGCACTGGTCTTTTTTTCCGTTTCGCTCTTTTTCGCGTCGCGGATCCCGGCGGACTACCTCGGCAGCACCGAGCAGAACAAATTCACGGTCTTCATCGAAATGCCCACCGGCGTGAAGCTCGACGTCTCGAACGAAGCGGTCAAGAAGGTCGAAGCGGTCGTGCGCGAGGTGCCCGAGGTGAAGACGATCACGTCGCGCATCGAGGCCTGGTCGTCGAAGGTCTACGTCGAACTCGTTCCCTCCACCGAACGCAAGCGCTCCAACGGTCAGGTGATCGAGGAGATCCGGTCGAAGACGGGCCGCATGGACCCCGCCTTCGTGTACTTCGAGGAGGACAATCAGGTCGGCACCAAGGAGATCACGATCGAGGTGTACGGCTACGATTACAAAACGCTGCGTCAGCTGGCGATCGGCATCTCGAACCGGATGGAATCGGTCGCGGGGCTCACCGACTTGAAGATCCGCATGCGCGAGGGACGGCCCGAGATGACGGTGGTCGTCGACAAGAACCGCGCGTCGGCCTTGGGCGTGAGCACGCAGTCGGTCGCCGATCAGATCCACGGGGCGATGCGCGGCTTGAGGGCGACTTTATATCACGAGCAGGGGAAAGAGATCGAAACGATCACGCGTCTTGAGGAAAAGTACCGCAAGACTTTTCGTGATCTTTACAAGCTCATCATCACCACCCGCGACGGGACCCCTATCCTGCTGGAGCAGGTGGCCAATTTCAAATTCGACCTGGGACCCAGCGAAGTGTGGCGCAAGAACAAGGACCGGATGATCCAGGTCAGCGCGAACCTCAACAAGGTACCCCTGTCGAAGGCGGTGGAGAACGTTAAGGAAAAGCTGTCGGACCTGGAGTTCCCGGAGAACTACCACTACGAGATCGGCGGCGATTACGAAACGTTGATCAAGTCGCAGAAAGAAATGCGGATGGTGATCCTGATGGTCATCGTGCTGGTGTACCTGGTGCTAGCCTCCCTTTTTGAATCATTTACACAGCCCTTCATCATCATGGTCGCGGTTCCGCTGGCCTTGGGGGGTGCCGTGGTGGCGCTTTATCTGGGGCCTAAGACTATCGGAATCGGCGCCTTGCTGGGATTGATGATGTTGGCGGGTATCGTGGTTAACCATTCGATCATCCTGGTGGACCGCGTGAACCATTACAATCGAGATCTAAAAGTTAAGTTGATTAAATCAGTCATGTTGGCTAATAAGGATCGTCTTCGGCCCATCCTTTTGACGACATCCACCACTATTCTGGGCCTGGTGCCTATGGCGATCGATAAGAGCGATGGAGCCAATCTTTGGTCTCCACTGGCCTTGACTGTCATAGGCGGACTATTGAGTTCATTAATACTTACGTTGTTGATCACCCCCTCAATTTACCTGGCTGCTTCCCAATTCGGTGCAAGGATGGCTAAAAGTAATCTATTATCAGTTGTTTTGACTAGACTACGCTATCTTTGGCTTAATAAAGCTAAGAATAGTAAAAAGTAGTTACCGAAGTAATTTTTTGTTATTCATTGACTCTCATTGCGCCGAAGGGCATACTATATCTGTGGAAAAGGCATACCTACAATTTTTAGACATTTGAAGGACTTGTGATTTTGAATAAATTTCGCGTGTTCTATTTTTGTTTCGTGGTATTAATAAAACATTAAAAATGCTATATGACGCTGATTTAAGATAATGAATTTTCCGGGCCAAACCCCCTCAGTCGAGAAGCCGTTCAAGAGCAGCTTCGGGTTGAAGCTGAAGCTGCTTTCGATGCTGGTTTTGCTTTCGTTCATGACGCAGGACATTTCGTTCGCGGCTGATGACCTGCTCACCGGCCAGATGCGCAAGCAATCTTCCAATGAGAAAAAATTCCTTCCCCGCTACCTCATTCAGCAGCAGCAAAAGCAGGAAGAGTTGATCGGGCAGAAAAATTCCGAGTTCGGGCTTGAGGACGAGCTGGAATCGGACCTGACCAAACGTCTCAGAAAGCGCAAGAACCTGCAGGACGAGGATCCGCGCAAGGAAATGAACGACAACGACACCGAGCGTCCGGACTTCGAGCTGTCGGACTTCGACGAGGAAGGTGATCCGCAGGAGCTCACGGTGTACGAGTACGAGGGCGACGGCGCGGGCCGTAAGCTGCTTAAAACGACCACCTACGATATCCGGGACATGGACATCAGCCGATGGATGTCCGCCGGTAAGGAAGTGGACGGCGAGGACGGCAAGAAGTTCTTCCAAGGCTTCTCGAAGGTGAATTTTGAGGACATCGAAGAGGAAATGAACGAGCGGAAGGTCTCCGTCGCGCACTACAAGGGCGAAGCGGGCAAGGAGCAGGTCTCGTTCATCGAATCCGCGTTCGATGGCGAAGGGCATGCGGGCATCGTGGACGTGTACTCCTATTCCGGCGAGTCCCTCAAGGAAGTGCTGAGTTACGACGTCGCCGGGCTGGAGCTCAAGTTCACGGAGGACGGCGATCTGGATGCTTCGGTCCTCGAGCTCGTTTCGGACGATGTGATGATCCGCAAGACCACCTATTCCGGCGAAAAGGGCAAGGAACAGATCCAGGAAGTTTATTCCGACTATAGCGGAGAGGGAGAAAGCCGCGGGCCCAAGACACTGGATGTGTACGAGTACACCGGCGAGGCCCTCGCAGAAACGCGGTCCTACGATATTTCCGAGTCGTTCGGGACCGAGGGCTGGGCCTCGATCTTCGCCAAGATGAAGTCGGGCGACGCGTCGGTCGAGGGTGAGCTCATCACCGAGACGCTCTATGAGGGCGACAAAGACTCCGAGCGGATCGCGCAGATCCTCCGCTATCAGGACGGCGTGATCACGGAGCGGGAAGATTTTACCTATGAAGAGTACAGCGCCAAGTACGTGAAGGGCGGCCGGCGCTACAAACGCACGCAGTCCCTCAAGTTCGACGTGACCGGGCTGTCCGAAGAGGACGCGCGGAAGCGTTCGTCGGGCGAGATCGTCCTCGATGAGTTCGGGCAGGTCGTTTCCGGTGAGTTCACGGGCGAGCTCATCTCGCAGACGATGTTCAGCGGCTCGGCCGGCAAGGAAAAAACGGACCAGTCCTTCGACCTCGAGCGTGATGAAGCGACCGGCCTCTACTCCATCACCGAACGCACCGACTACCTTTATGGAGAGGACGGGGCGCTGCAGAACGTTTACACCTTTGATACGACCGGCCTCTCGGTCAGCGAGGCCAAGGAAAAGACCGCCGGCACGATCATGTTCGACGGTGATGGAAAAGCGATCGGTGATTTTACAGGCGTTCTCTCGTCGGAGAAAGAGTATCAGGGCGAAGAGGGCCGGGAACAGCTCGCGCGGTCGCTGGAGTACGAATTTGAAGCCGGGCTCTACACGATCACTGAGAAAATGGAGAACCTTTTCGACGCCGACGGCCGCCTTATCCGCGGGTACAAGATCGACACGGAAGGGCTTTCCTTCGCGGAGGCGCGGGAACGGATCGACGAGGAGATCGTGTTCAGCGACACGGGCGAGATCATTTCCGGATTCTTTAGCGGCGTTCTCGAATCAGAGACGATCTATGAAGGTGAGAAGTCGCGCGAGCGCCAGTCGCAGGTCCTGAACTACGACTTCGACGGTGACGCCTATTCGGTGGTCGAGCGTGTGGATTACCTCTATAAGCTCGGAGTGCTGCAGAAGTCCTACGTGTTCGACACCACCAGTTCTTCGCTCGGCTTCGCGGACGCGCGGAAGCGTGTTTCTGGCGAACTCGTGTTCGACGAGGACGGCGTGCTTCTCAGCGGCTCTTTCACCGGCGACCTTATGTCGGAGACGACGTACGAAGGCGCGCGCGGCTCCGAGCGGTCGGCCCAGTCCATGGATTATCAGCGGACCGGCGAATTCACCTATGAGATCCTGCAGCGCACTGACTTCCTTTATGAGGGCGGCCGGATGGTCGATACCATCCTTTATGACACCGAGGGCCTTAGCTTTGAGGAAGCCCGCGAGTTCCTGAAAGGGCTCGAGATCTCCAATTCGCACTATGAAGGTTTTCGCGGCGAGGAAAGTATTGAGTACGTCACTCAGACGTCGAGCAAGTCGCTTCTCGACTTCGGGTCCATGCCTGCCGAAGATCCTCGCGAGATCGCGGCGAACCCTCCGGCCGGCGCGGTCGTCGAACGCGACGATCAAGGCCGTGTCACACGCATCCTGCTCACTGACGGCACGGGCTACACGTTCGACCACACCGGCGGCGATCTCGTCGTGTTCTACGCGGACAACGCTTCGCTGGGCAACGCGAACAACTACGTGACGCGTTACGACTATGACGTGAACGGAAACCTGAGCTTGATCACCAGCAGCAATCGCTGGACCGTCGGCTATATCTACGATGCTTCTGATTCGACCCAGCTATTGCGGACCGTGCAGTTCCAGGACGTCCCATCCGGTGTTCCTCCCGCGGCGAACGGAATGCTCGACCCCGGTGAGACGATCCGCTCCATGACGTACTACGATCCGGCAGATCCCGAGAACAAGCGTGTCCAGAAGGTGGTCGAGTACAAGGCCGGGACCGCGTTCCCTGGGCAGGGGTCCGGCTGGACCATGGCGGATATGGGAAGCGCGTCGCTTCCTTCAGAAGCGGCGGTCAAGAGCACC
>CAZHID010000028.1:0-14538 GCA_964532445.1 uncultured Planctomycetia bacterium
ATTCGTGAAGTGCGCCGGATCGATCTCGATCAGACCCTTGAGAGCCGGACCAAGATCTGGTCGCATTCCGGAGCCAAGCTGCGCTTCGGTGAAGTTTCTGAGTTCGACGCGGACCAGAGTTTCCGTGAAGGTTACGACGTGGCCGAGGTCAGTCACTTGTACGTGGAAGAAGACCCCGCCCCGACTTCTTCTGACGAACAGCTGTTCACCGACGAGAATCTCTACTGGACGGTCGCGTTCGGCAAGCCTGTGACGATCCTCGACACGATGGGTGCCGAGGGCTGGGCCGGTCTTCCGGAGCTGGTCCGGAACGCGCTGCAGTCGAAAGGGATCGACCCGGCCACGACCCGCCTGCAGCCCGCGACCACGACGCTGGCCGGTTCGGGAGTGTCCTGGACCCATTACCGGATGCCAGGGGACCCTCTGGGCAGGGACGTGATGGCGGATGTTCACGGTTTTTGGTCGATCTCCGTCGACTGGGACGACAAAGGGCACGCGACCCATGGCTTTAAAGCGGACCAGCAGGGCAATGTCAGTTTTGAATACAAGTCCGACGGCGTAGCCGCGCTCAGCACTTTGTTGGAAAAGTTCCCGGACACGGCCGAAGGGAAGCTCAAAAAAGCTGATTACCTCGATAAGGCCAAACGGCTTTACGGGATCGATGCCGACAGCCCGATCCAGACCTTGTACGAGATCCCTTGGTACCGGGAAACCCAGGCGGACGGTACCGTCCGTTACGTCCAGCCCAAGGACGCGACGCCCGTGCAGAACATCCTCTATCAATTGCCGGAGGACGCGCTCGGCCGCCCGATCGGGATTGTATTCGCCAACGGCAATGTCATCTTCAACGAGTGGTGGCAGGATCGTCAGAACCTGCCGGTGACCCAGTCTGAGGACTACCGCACGGTCCAGTGGCCTTCCGAGGCAGCGACCTTCAACCGTATGCGGGTGCCGTTCGGTGTACTGCCTTCGTCGTTCTACATGGTCGACAAGGACCAGAAGGTCGAGACGAAGGAATTCGGGTCCTATGTCCTTTTCAAATACGTCGACGGGGACAATGGGTCGAAGCTCGTTGACTACAGCACGCTGCAGTACCTGAACCATGAACCGACGGTCGAAGAGCGCAAGGGATACGAGGTCGGTTATGAATACATCGTCCGCGACAGCGAATTCAAGAAGAATGAGATCATCAACGCCGAGGGTCGGGTCATCGTCGAGCGTTACCGTCTTCAGCTCTGGAGGCTGATCAACGGTCTTTGGACCGTGCTCACCAGCGGCGACGAATATGTTTTTTATGACATGAACCAGCCGTTCATGCGGCCCGTGGAGTCGCGCGGGGTCAATGTGCCGAAGAACGGATTGAACCTCATCGCCGGCCAGGCCGACCAGCATCATGAAAATTGGGTCCGGCTCAAGAAGTGGCTCCGGTTCGAGTACTTCATCAGCGACGCGAAACAGGGTGAGCGTCAGTACTCCGAAGAGAAAGAGGTCGCCGCCGGACTTCGGGTCACCAACACCTATTTAAGGGAGTACGTCGACGGAATCGAAATGACCAAGTCGAACGCCACTTACTGGAACGGTTTCTGGGTCTCGGTCTCGGGCGTTCTGGGATTGACCCTCCTGCTCCAGATCGCCGGTTTTGTCCGCTCGTGGTTCGCCAACCGCAGGACCCGTAAGCAGCAGCAGATACTGACCCCGCAGCAGGTGACCCCCGCGGCGGTCGTCGAAGCCAAGATCGATGCGGTGCCCGAGCTCGCGGCGGGTCTGGTCGGGCAGAACGCCGTATTGGCGGTCCAGCGTCAGTTGGGAGCCAATCGGCCGGCCGGTGCTCGTCTCGGCGCGACCCAGAACATCGCCGGTTGGAACGCGGACCGGAACCTGGTGGCGGAGAGCCTCAACAACGATATGAACGAAGTGCTGGCCGCGAACGGCAACTTTGGTCTCTCGGGCGCGTATCAAGGTTCGATCGATCAGGCCAAGCGGAACGTCATCGAGAACGTCCGGAGGATCTTCGTCTCCAACGGCAAGGACTGGCGTTACCTCAACCATGCCGAGCAGGTCCTGACCCGCGCCGCCTCTTACGGCCTGACGACCGTCCAGGACGTCGAAGCCCTCATCTATGGCGAAGGTCCCGACCGTCCGAATTATCTCAGGAGCCTTCTCCTGGCCGAGCTGATCCGCATGAACCTGGGTGATTTCGGTTCCCGCGAGACCTATTTCAACGACGAATGGACCCGCGCGATGCTGGTGGCCCGTGAAGCGGACCGGCTTCGTGCCTTGGGGAACGTTGCGGACGCCGACCGGCTCATGGCGACGATCCTTCCGAGGATGGTCGAGCGCTCGGCGGTGTGGGGCCGCCTGATCGCCTCCGCCAAGAAGCTTGACGCCCCGGTGCCGTTCGGCCGGCAGTACCTGACCAAGGAACACCACTTCACTTATGAGGATTTCCTCGACTGGTTCCGCACCCCCGGCTTCATCGACGAGGTGTACGGAGGATGGAACCCCGCTTCCAATGACCTGGGGATCAGCCCGGCGGTGGTGGCCTATGTCGGCGAGATCGAAAAAACCGCCGCCTGGCTCATGGACGATCCCAAAGGCCCTTATCAGCAAGCCTTGGCCGCGACCAAGACGAGTGTGTTCGAAGCTTCGGCCATGACCAACATAGCCAAAAAATACGTGCGCAAGAATTTTGAGGGTGAAAAGGTCGATTACGTCCGTCCGGGGATCTTCACCATTCTCGCCGGAGGGTTCTTGCTCGCGGTCGGAGCTATCGTGCTCGCCAAAGTCGTTCTGATCGCCGGCGGATTGATGACGGTCTGGCTTTTTGCGGCGGAAAAAATGCGTCCCGCCGCGCCTTTGGAAACGTATGCCGGTCACTTCACGGATTCCCGCAAAGTCCTTTACCCCGAGGGACATCCCCAGGCCGGCCAGCCGATCGCGAACGAACGCGGCCAAAGCGTTCTGCGGAAGACCTACAGCGACCGCTCCGGAGGCGTCCTGGCGGGCAAGGGTATTTTTCAGGCGCTGCTTTCGCCGATGCCGGTCCTGCTTCAGTTCTTCACGCCCGTCCTGGGTATCGCGGCCGGGATCATGATGCTGATCCTCGGTGCGCCGGTCGCGGCCGCCGTAGCCTTCGGGGTCACACCCCTGGCGATGCTGATCGTCGCGGGTGTCAACCGTCTGATGAGCGCGCGGCAACAAGCGTCCGACGTCCGCCACGTGACGCCCAAAGGCGTTGCGGTCCTGGACCAGACCAAGGCGGACGCCACCGCGGTCCGCGAAAAAGCTTTTGGCAGCTCCGCTCTTGTGCTTGCAGCGTTGATGTCCGCCGCACTGATCGCGGTGATCGGGTTCGCTGTTTCGATCCCGCTGGGTGTCTTATGGGCCTCCGCGCTCGCCATCGGCTGGAAGGTCGTGATGACCACCTTCCTGGGCGGCATCGCTGGCGCCTTTATGATCCTTTCGGTCACCAGCTCCTATCACGCGGCCACGGCCCCTTACGGATTGGAAAAGGCCGTTCGCGCGGGCTTCTTCAAGATCCCCGCGCTCACTGAGAGCAGCAAGGGCGCCGTGTGGGAGGTCCTCACGAGCGCGGAGACCCGCGATCTTCATATTCAGAAGCTGATGCCCGTCACGTTGGTGCGCCCGGAGGATCGGGTGCGCGAATATGCCGGCGACATGAAAGCCGTTATCGAATGGCTGCATCAGGAGTCGATGCTGACCCGTGAGGAGCGCGATGCATACGTCAACGACCTCGAGACGAACGGTCTGATCACATCCCTGTCGCCGGTGCCCCAGAACATCAAGGCGGTCGAATACATGAGGGACATGGTCCGCGGATTCTTCGATCCGGACATGCCGAACACGCCGGAACCCGGTGAAAAGCCCACTCTGTCCGCCATGACGATGACCGCGGGTGAGCCGGTTGTGGCGAGCCGCGCGGATGTCAACAAGGACCAGGGCGGGCACACGATCGCCACGGCCCTGATCCAAAACCATCAGCAGGAGTGGCAGGCCGGTATGGATCTGATGGCCGAACGGGTCGCCTCGGTCGATCCGGAGCTGGCGCGGAGCGCGGAATTCAAGGCTTGGGTCGTCCGGATGAGGGGATTGAACGGGCTACAGACCTTTGATTACCCGGCCGATTGGAGCCAGGATCACGCCGCGGCCGTCGGTGTCCTGGAGGATATGTTCACCCATTGGATCGGTATGCGCGGAATGCAGATGTACCGCACCATCCAGGGTCTGGTCACGCTCCGGATCGCGCACCGCAGATATTACGAGAAACGTTTCCCGATCTCCGAGCTTCCGAAGAACGACGGGGAGAGCGATGCCGATCACCGCGTCCGTTACGACCGTCAGATCGATGAGGCTTTGGACGCCGAGACCGACTACATCTGGTATTGGGCGATGAAGGCCTTCGCCTCCGCACCGATCAAAGCGTTCGCGGCCGGTATCCAAAGGCGCTATCCCTGGCTCAAGGTCATGGGACATCAACCCATCGTCAAAACGAGCCGGAAGCACGCCGACGCCGCGCTCGTCGATTCGACCGCGAGGACCGCGGCCGGCTTCGCCGGTCAATGGTCCGCCGCCGAGGCGGATGTCGCCGGGCAGCATTTGGACCTGTTGAAGCGTTCCGTCTCCGCCGGCCGTCAGATTCCGGTTGCTCCTCAAGGGGACTTGGATCCCGCGGCTTTCATCGATGACGCCGCGGCCCTGGACCGCCTTCAGTCGGTCCTGGGTGAGGCGGCCCCCCCGGTCTTTTCGGAACAGATCGCGGCCGTCCGCCGGATCGGAGCCGCGGTTGACGCCAGGAGATCTTCGGTCGCCGACATCAAGCGGGAGCTTCAGTCCGCTCTGGCGGACCCCAAAAAGGGCGAAAAGGAAGCGCTCGCGATCCTTCGCCGCTTCGACCCCGACACGGCATCTTCAGACCGGTCTTTGATCGAAGACCTCAGCAAGATCTGGAGGCGCTGGGATCAAAGCGGCCGTGGGAATGTCAACCTGCTTCTCGAGGACCTCGATACGCTCGCGTCCGCCCGTCCGGAGTTCCGCCCGGCGATCGGCCGGCTCCGGGAAGGCATCCTCACGATCGTTGGAACCCGGCCCGTCAACACCAGTCTTCCGGGCCGGCTTCGCCGCGCGGTCTCGCGGATCGACGCGCCAAGCTTTGTGGCTGACGCGGGTCTTTCGACCCGTCTCACCGCCGCGACCACTGCCGGCGCGGACGGCGTTCAGGGAGTCATCGCCCGGCTTGATGCGCTGGAACAGGAATTGACCCAGGAGCATCAGGGGACCCGAGCCGAGATCGATCAGTTTGCCGACGCCATGATCCTGGAACGTTTCGGCCGACTGGATCCGGCCGTTCAAGCCGCGGTCCTCGCTCAAGAAGCGGCGCTCCTCGCCGGCTGGAGACAGGCGCGGGCGGCAGAAAACACTGCCATCGGGGCCGCTTTACAGGCTTTGGCAGCCGAGGAGCCCGCTTTCTCCGAAGCGATCCTGGCCTATTCCGCCGTGGTCACTGGAGCCTCGACCCTGGAGGCCGCTCTTAACGTGGTTCCGACCGCGCATATCGCCGACCCTCTGATCGCCGCCCGGGCCAAAAATGTCGTACTGGACACGATCCGGACCCATCTGGGGACCGACCCCAACTGGGAGGACCTCGTCGCCAGCCTGCGCGCGCTCCAGGTTGAGCTTCCGGGACAGGCCGAGGGGATCCAGGCCGTGATCGACAAGGTCCATCTGGCCTCGACCCCCAAGGACGTCACCTCCATCAAATTGAACCAGTTCCTGCCGCCCGGTCAGGCGCTCTTCAAAACGTCGGCCGTCGTCATGAACTGGGCGAGGCTGATGTTCGAGGGCTTTGTCGAGCAGAACGGCGCCGTGACCGCCCGCGTGAAGCGTCCGGACATCGCCAGGGTCGGCAAGGTGCTCAGCACCGTGAACTCCCTGCCGTTCCTGAACAAGTCCAAGTTGTTCGCGTTCGACGTGAACTTCGATACCCGACTGAGCGAGATGCTCAAGATCCCGAACGCGCTCGCGGAGTTCTTGAACCCGAACATCGGGCTGGTGAACTTCCAGGAATACATCTTCACCGACCATCTGAACTGGATGGCCGAATCCATCGCACGCGGGGATCAGACCTGGACCACGATCGTCCAGGACATCCTCGGCATGATGGGCGCGATCGGGTTCTACGGTCATGACGCCATCCTGGACACCAATTCGTTCCGCCGCGACAGCGTGCTCGAGACCGACTACGTTTCCGAAGACATCATCATGGCGATCATCATGTGGCTCGTGGGCCTTTCGACCGTCCAGCGCAGCTATCTGCAGGCCGGCAAGGGCCGCGAGGCGACCTGGAAGGACCAGTCGGTCGCGTTCCAGAAGTTCGCCGCCGGCGGCATCGAGCTCCTGATCGGCCGCGTGCTGTTCCGCTTCTTCCGCGACAGCAAGATCCCCTGGTACAAGAAGACCACGCTTCTAATGACGCTGGCCTTCTATTACAAGAAACCCATCGTCGCGATCATGCTCCCGGCGTATGTCGCGATCGTCGTGCTGATCGGCGTGAGCCCCTTCGTGGCGGTAGGTTCCGCGCTTTTATTCGGTATGCTGGGTCTGGTCCTTTCGCAGACCATCAACACCGGAACGATGTATCAGTACTGGAAAGAAAAAGGCGTTCTCGGAGGAACGTGGACGTTCCTGACCAAAATGCCGCAGTTGCTTTATTTCTTCGGCGCCTACATCCTGCATTACAACTTCGGCGTCTTCAAAGGCTTGATGGGATTGGCGGAATTCATCGTGAGCGCGAAGAACTGGGGTTACGATCATTCGGACCTCAATCTCACGATCCTCAAGCCTTTCGGGACGCAGATCTACATCGGCGCCGTATTCACTGTGTTGGCGCTGATCGGATCGGCGATCTGGCTCAGCGGTGGATTGGTCTGGTCCCTGGTGCTCATCGCCGTCATGCGACGTGGGCTTTGACCCCGATCACATCCAATCCCAAATCGGTTCCGTTCTCGGTCCAGCGCGATCCTGAGACCGGCGTTCAGTCAGACACGTGGCGGGCGACGATCGGCCGCGATCTTTTCGGGTCCTATACCCGCAAGATCACGGTCCGGGAATGGCTGAGCCTGTTCTGGAATGACCTGCGCCGGAACGACCTTCAGGACAACGATTATGGTCTGACCCGGCTTCAGGGGTCCGTCCCGTTGGTCGGCGCGGTCCGTCAGGTGGCCCGGGATTGGCGTAGCCTTTTCATGCGGTACGACCAGAACGATCCGAGCAAGCCTTGGTATCACGGGGGCAATCTGCCGGTCCAGGTCATGAAGTTCCACGCCCGGGTGATCATTCCTCTGGTCAATATGCTTTATTTCGCCTTCGTGGGAGTGCCTGTTCTGTTCGTGTGGGGTGTGGGCGCCCGCATCCTTCGCGGATCCGCAAAGAGCACCCCGGATGGAGGCGAGGCTGCGACCGCTCCGGAGCCGACTGCCGCACTTCCGACGCCTCCTTCGACCCAGCCGTCCGCCGCCCGTCTCGCCGAAACCGGCCGGATCAAGACCGAGGCGGGGGTGTTCGTGGCGGATGTCCATGTCGCGGCGGACGCGGAGACGCGTCAGATCGCCCGCGAGATCCTCGCGGTGACGAATCCCGGCATCCGGATCCTGGAGACCGGGGAAGGCGCCCAAGAACGGCTCGAGATCGCGTCCGGCGAGCGCGCTGAGGTCCGCCAGGCGATCCTGAATTACGCTAAGGAACTTCAGGTCCACAACGCGGGAATCATCAATCAGACCCGTGACTGGGCTTCGCTGGTCGATTTTGCCTTCAGCGGGATGGCCGCCTTGGGCGCATACGACATGACGCTCCTTTCGGTGATGAAGCAGGCCTCGGCCTCTTCCGACGATCTGGAATCCGCTAAAGCCTTTGCTCAGGGCATCCCGGCCGAATGGGTCTCTGACGAGCAGGTGACCGCTGTCATCTCACCGGCCGCGGCTCGCCGGCTGAAGGCTTGGTTCACGTACTCCGCGACCCAGTCCGAGATGGGCGCGATGGTCAGGAAGGTCATCGACCTCCGGAACGCCGACGCGGCCGTTGCGGCGGAAATGACCGACTTCGCGGAATCGCTCGGTATGGGTGTGATCCGCGGCGAGAGCGAACTCGATCTTGAAGACGGCGCTTACATCCCGGTCCTCGCGGTCGAAGAATCCGCGGCGTCCAATGACGTCCGGGTCTTGGTGCCGAATGTGGACCAGGCCGGTTTCTTGGAATATGCGGTTCTTAAGGCCAAGCGTGATCGAATCGCGCAGACGCTCAGACCGCTGGGTCGACTGGTTACCCAAGTTCTGTCCGCGGCCCGACTGGCGATCCGCGAGACCGCGACCTCCGCGTAACGTTCTTTAACAGCATTCGTCCTGGCCCGCGCGCCGGAGGAGCCTTTCCCCAAGGGCTCTTCTCCAACCCCCAGCCGATCCCCAACAGGCGCGCGGGCCACCCCTTTTCCTTGAATCTGTTCGAGTCCAGATCCGACCCAGACGCCCAACCGGGCGGCCTTTTCATTCATCGCCGGACACCTCAGGCGGGGGAGGGCTAAACCGGCGCCCCATCCCGTCCGTCCAAAGGGCAGGAGGAGGGCCCCGATGACGGAACAGGATCCGGACAACGCCATTCGATCCTATGTAAAAACCTTTTGTTGCCCGTGCTTGTTCCGTGTGATAGACTTTTCAGAATCACTTTTCTCATTTCCTGTTAAAAGTTGATATGAATAAACACCTTTTACTACTAATCCTCGCAGCTTCCTTAATAGTCGGCGGATGCGCTTCCAAGGCGTCCGACGGCCCGGGCTCTGCCGCTACGGTCACTGTTTGGCATTGGATGAGCGACCGTGAGGACGCCTTCCTCGAGCTCGCCAAAAAATACGAAGCCGAGACCGGTGTCCGCGTCAAATTCGACCTCTACGCCCCGTCTGAATCCTATTCCCAAAAAGTCAAAGCCGCCGCTCAGACCAACACGCTCCCCGATGTCTTCGGTATCTTGGGTGAGTCGCGCGACCTGGCCAGCTTCATCAAGTCCGGCTTCGTCGCAGACCTTTCCGACGCCCTGGCCAAGGACGTGACCGGCTCCTGGCGCGACCGGCTCTTCGAAAAGGCCTTCGAGGTCAACCAGTTCAAGGCGGGCAACTCCTACGGCGTGACCCCCGGCGTTTACGGCATTCCGCTCGACATGACCACGATCCAGTTCGTGTACAACAAGGACCTCTTTGCCAAGGCGGGTCTGGATCCCGAAGCGCCGCCCCGGACCTGGCAGGACTTCATGGTCGCCGCCCGCGCCCTTGAGGAAGCCGGTATCCAGCCCCTGGTCAGCGGCTTCGGCGAGATCTGGATGCTCGATGCCCTTTCGTCTAACTGGGCGATGAACATCATGGGCGAGGAAAAATTTTTCGACACTTACCGCGGCAAGGTCAAATACACCGACCCTGACTGGATCCAGGTCCTGTCCCTCTTCAAGGAAATGACCGACGAGGGCGTCATCATCCCGGGCGCGGTCACGATGGTCAACAAGACCGCCGAGCAGACCTTCGCCAACGGCCGCGCGGCGATGGCCTTCAACGGCTCCTGGTGCGTCAACGTCTATAAAGGAATGAACCCCGCGCTCAACTATGGCGCGTTCCTGCCCCCGCAGGTGAGCGCCAACCGCACGATCAAGATCTGGGGCGGCGCGGGTTCCAGCTTCATGGTCAATAACCGCTCCGCCCGCAAGGACCAAGCCACCGCCTTCCTTAAATGGCTCGCGGAAGCCGACCAGCAGAGCTTCCTCTCCAACGCGACGAACAACCTGCCGGCCAACCGCAAGAGCCTCAAGGACCTTTCGCCGATCCTGGCGCAATTTGCCGATGATATCGACAACACCACTCATCCCAACGTTTACCCGGCGCACGAAGACCACCGGGTGCTGGAGGCCTGGTCCAAGGGCATCCAGTCCATCCTGATCGGAGAAAAATCCCCCGAGCAGGTCGCCCAGGAGGTCCAGACGGCGAAGGAACGCGAGATGAGCCGGAAGAAATGAACCGTTACAAGGTCCGCGAGATCCTCGGTAATTACACCTTCATCCTCCCTGCCTTAGCCCTTTTCGCCGTTTTCAGCGCGTACCCGTTCCTCAAAGTTTTTCATCTCGCAGCGTTCGAGTTCGACGGCATCAATCCTCAGAAGACCTTTGTCGGCTGGGGCAACATCGCCGACATCCTGACCAACAACCCCGTGTTCTGGGCTTCGATGAAGAACGCCCTGATCATCACGGTGCTCGCGCTCATCATCCAGAACCTCCTCGCGCTGCTCCTCGCGCTCGCCTGCGACCGCGACATCCGGTTCGGCAACGTGTACCGCGTCATTTTTTATATCCCGCCGGTCCTCTCCGGTATCGTTGTGGGTCTTATCTGGCAGTGGATCTATGACGGCAATTACGGCCTTTTCAACCATCTCCTTGATTTTCTGCGTCTCGGGCACCTCAAACGCGCCTGGCTCGCTGATGGCAACACGGCGCTCTTTGCCGTCGCGGTGATCCATATGTGGAAGGGCTTCGGCTGGGGCTTCATCGTGCTTTTGGCAGGCCTTCAGAGCATCCCGCGCGAGCTGTACGAGGCGGCCAAGGTCGACGGCGCCAACGCCTGGCATACCTTCATGAACGTGACCGCGCCGCTCATGATCCCGGTCTTCATCCTGGTCTCGGTCCTCACCATTCTCGGCACGATGCAGATCTACGACATCATTGTCTCGACCACCGGCGGCGGTCCTGGGTATCACACCGAGGTTCCGATCTCGCGCATGATCTCCGAGATGACCGGCGCGGGCCGCTTCGGCTACGCGTGCGCGATGGGCGTCGTCTTCGGCATCGTCCTGCTCATCGTGTCCGTGGTCCAGATCCGCGTCTCCAAGGCGATGAAGCAGGCCTGACCATGAACATGACGATGGAGCGGGCCAAGAACCTCTCGGTGAGCGCGGTGATCCACTCGCTCCTGATCGGAGTGAGCGTCCTGTGCGTGTTCCCGCTCATCTGGGCGTTCTCCTCGAGCCTTAAGACCCAGTCCACCGTCTTCTCCGACATGTCGCTCATCCCCAAGGACCCACAGTGGGGGAATTACGTCGCCGCCTGGACCAAGGGCGACTTCGGGCTGTATTTCATGAACAGCGTTTTCTACACCTCGATCGTTGTGATCGGCGTGATCCTGGTATCGTCGCTGGCGGCGTACGCCTTCTCGCGGTTCGAATTCCCGGGCAAGAACTTCCTGTTCTACCTCCTCATCGCGACGATGATGATCCCGATCCCCGGCACGATCATCCCGCTCTACGTGCTCCTCGTGAAGCTCGGGCTCGCCAACACCGCGATCGGCTACATCCTGCCGCAGATCAACGGGGGATTGGCTCTCGGCATCTTCCTGATGAAGACCTTTTTCGATGATCTCCCCAAGGAATTGGAAGAGTCCGCCCGTATCGACGGCTGCGGCCGTCTGCGCGTTTACGCATACATCGCGATCCCGCTGGCAAAGCCCGCGATCGCGGTCCTCGCGATCTTCAATGTGCTAAACGTCTGGAACGAATATCTGCTCGCGATGCTGGTCCTGGCGGACAAGAACCTCATGCCGCTGCAGCGCGGCCTCATGGTGTTCCAGGGCGCCCACATCACCGAATATCCGCTCCTCATGGCCGGCATCTGCATCACGATCGCGCCGGTGATGCTGTTGTACCTGGCCCTGCAGAAGTACATCATCAAAGGAATTACAGCGGGCGCTGTTAAAGGCTGAGTTTTTTATGAAAAAAGCTTTTTTATCAAAATTTCTGATCGGAGCCCTCGGCTTTTCATTATTCACTCCCGTCGTACCCGCGGCCGCTGAAGAGCCTGCCGCCGGGGCCGCCGCGCCCGCGGGGACGCTCGTGCGGAACATCCACGGCGATGAGATGGAGCTCAAGTTCGAGCTGTTCGATCCGGGCACCGAGGACATCATCCAGTACAAGAAGTACGGTATGTTCGTCGGTCTCGGCCGCGGGGACTATCAGTACAAGATCACCGACCGCAAAGGTCTGGGCGCGGCCGTCGGCATCGGCGTGTACCCCTCGACCAGCGTCTACAAGGATCCCGCGTTCCAGAAGCTCAACGCCGCCGGCAAGCTGCGCGGCATCCACTGGGACTTCACCAACATCAACGACATCCAGCTGTCGTTCTACAAATGGGCGACCGCGGCCGAGACCCCCGGCGTCAAACAGTACTTCACCGCGATGGCCCTCGAAAAAGCCGGCTTCACCCTGCAGGCCATCAAGGCTTACCACGCGGTCGTCGTTCATTTTCCGAAGCAGGTCGGCTGGACCGTCTGGCGCACGCCGATCTACTACGCCCTGCGCGCCCAGGACAAGATCGAGTACCTGACCCGCACACACCCGGAGCTCGGCCTGCGATACTACAACTACAAGTTCATCGTGAAGAACGGCGACGACCTCGACATCTCCAACGATGAATACGTCGCGATCCATCCGGGCTTCTTCAAACGCGAGACGGACCCTCTCAAGATCGCGCCTCCGCCCGCGGATGTGAGCGGCCTAGCCGTGACCAAGAGCGTCGGCGGTGACCACGTGAAGCTCGTCCAGCTCGAGAACGGCCACTGGCAGATGCGCGTGGACGGCAAGCCCTTCATGATCCGCGCGATCGCGTACGAGCCCACCCCGATCGGCCAGTCCCCGCACGACGGCTCACGCAAGGACTGGATGCAGGCGGACGCCGACGCCAACGGCAAGCTCGACGGACCCTACGAGGCCTGGGTCGACAAGAACCAGAACAATACCCAGGACGCTGATGAGCCGGTGATCGGCGACTTCGAGCTCATGCGCCAGATGGGTGTGAACGCCCTGCGCCACTACCACGGCGCGTCCAACAAACAGCTCCTGCGCGACCTTTATGAGAATTACGGCATCATGGCGGTCATCGGCGACATGATGGGCATGTACGCTGTCGGATCCGGTGCCGACTGGTACGAGGGGACGGACTTCACCAACCCCGTCCACCGCGAGAACATGCGCGAGAGCATCCGCAAGACCGTTATGGAGCACAAGGACGAGCCGTATCTTTTGATGTGGGTGCTTTCGAACGAAGGCAACTACGGCATTACGGGCGACAACTCCAAGCCCACGATGCTCGAGCGGCTGGGCCTGGGCTCCAAGGGCAAGGAACAGAACGAAGAGATGTACGCCTTCGCCAACGAGATGGCGGAGATGATCAAGGAGCTCGACCCCAACCACCCGGTCGCTTTTTCGAACGGCGAGACGATCTTCATCCAGAAGTGGAAGCGCCTCATGCCCCGGATCGACATCTTCGGCTGCAACATCTACCGGGGCAAGGACGGCTTCGGCAAGAGCTTCTGGTACAACGTGAAGCGATACGTCGGTAAGCCTGTGTTCATCACCGAGTACGGCTGCCCCGCGTTCCACAATCAGCAGTCGCTGGAAGAGGCCGCGGTGCTCCAGTCTGAATATCTCGTCGGCAACTGGAAGGACATCTGGTACAACCGCGCCGGTTCGGGCCAGGGCAATTCGCTGGGCGGAACGCTTTTTCAATACGTCGACGAATGGTGGAAGGCGGGTCCTCCTCCGGAGTTCGACCCGTTCCAGCAGGACACCGTAGGTGATTTTAAGGCGGACTTTCCGGACGGCTGGATGCACGAAGAATGGCTCGGGATCACGTCGCAGGGCGACGGTTCCAAAAGCCCCTTTTCGAGACATTTGCGCAAAAGCTACATTGATTTAAAACAGACCTGGACCCAGGAAAAAGGAGAATAGAACATGAAGCTGAACCTCAAGGCTTTGACGGTCATTGCGCTTTTTGGCGCTGTGCTCGCGATCGTTTCACCTGTTGTGGCGGAAGGGACGTTCAATTCCTTCAACGTCTACACGGATGACAGCGCTCCCGATAACCACTTCGCTTCCACCGGTTGGATGGGCGATTATGCCGACCTCACCATGGATTCCGCATTTACCGTGAACCCGCATTCCGGCTCGACCAGCATCAAGGTCACGTACTCCAAGATGGCGTCGCAGGGTGCCGGTTGGGCGGGCGTGTATTGGCAGGAGCCGGGCAACAACTGGGGCAACCGTCCCGGCGGCTTTGACCTGACCGGCGCGACCAAGCTCACCTTCTGGGCTCGCGGCGACAAGGGCGGGGAAGCGATCAATGAGTTCAAAATGGGCGGGATCAAGGGGCAGTACCCTGACTCCACCGCCGCCGGCATCGGGCCTGTGATCCTGACGCAGGAGTGGAAGCAGTACACCATCGACCTCACGGGCAAGCCGCTCACGAACGTGATCGGCGGGTTCTGCTGGGCGACCAGTCTGGACAAAAACCCGAACGGCGCCGTATTCTATCTGGACGATATTCGGTACGAATGATCCGCCCGATCGATCAATAAGGAGTGGTTATGAATTCATTTTTCAGACTCATCGCGGTCCTTGCGGCCGTTCTGACGGCCGCGGGTTGCGCGCAGCAGCAGGCTTCCGGATT
>CAZHID010000028.1:14622-15860 GCA_964532445.1 uncultured Planctomycetia bacterium
GCGTGTTCAAGTCCTTCTCGATCTACACCGACGAGAGCTCACCCGACAACCATTACTTCCCGTCGGGTTGGATGGGCGACTTCTCGGATGTGACGTTCGACAGCGCCTACTTACAGAACCCCCACTCCGGCAGCACCTCCATCCGGATCCACTACAACAACAAGGCCACTCAGGGCGCCCGCTGGACCGGCATCTACTGGCAGAACCCGGCCAACAACTGGGGCAACCGTCCCGGCGGCTATGACCTGTCCGGCTCGACGAAGCTCACCTTCTGGGCCCGCGGCGAGAAGGGCGGGGAGCGGATCGAGGAGTTCAAGATGGGCGGCATGACCGGCGAGTACTCTGACTCCGACCTGGCCGGCATCGGACCCGTGGTCCTGACCCAGGAGTGGAAGCAGTACATCATCGACTTGGAAGGCAAGGACCTGTCGTCGATCACTGGCGGCTTCGCATGGGCCGCGAACATCGATAACAATCCTGACGGCATCACTTTTTACTTGGACGACCTCCGGTACGAATAGATCCCTCAGCGGGATTTGAAAAAATCTCAAAAATAACCGCTGGCGGTTCCCCGGCTTTTTTGGCAGAATAGGGGGCCGTCAGCTGTTGTTTTTGGACCACCCGTAACGAAAAACCAGGGAACGTTTATGGCCGAAGCAGGCGATAAGAAGAACGATAAAAAGCGTATTCTCTTCATCATTTTTTCGGCGCTCGCGCTTGTCGGCGCCGGCGGTTACCTGTGGCATCTGAGTTCATCCGGCCAATCCGGCGCCCTGAGCATCCAGCGTTACGGCGACGGCGGTTACATGTTCAAGATCAATGATAAACCCTTCCTGGTCAAAGGGTTCTGTTACAACCCGATCCCCGTCGGCAAGGACTTTGAATACGACTTCTGGGCCGATCCCGGCAAGCCTTGGCTGGCGGACGGCAAGCTCATGAAGGAAGCCGGCGTGAACGCCGTGCGTATCTACCGCACCGGCAAGCACCCCAAGCTCACCAAGCAGGGGATCAATGACCTCTACACCAAATTTGGCGTTCGCACTTTCGTAGGCCATTACCTTGGGTTCTGGGACTGGCCCCCGGCGAACTACGCCAATGGCGCATATCAGAAGAAGATGACCGAGGACGTGCTCACCATGGTGCGTACGTACAAGGACGAGCCGGGCATCATCGGCTGGATCCTCGGTAACGAGAACAACTACAGCTTCGACCGCAATGTCCGCAACTGGTCCAACGAG
>CAZHID010000029.1:0-11014 GCA_964532445.1 uncultured Planctomycetia bacterium
AGCACAGACCCAGGAACGCTCCAGCCAGAAGCGCCAGATCGTCGGCGTGGTGACGAGCGACAAGATGAACAAGACGATCGTCGTTCAGACCCAGTTCAAGTTCCGCCATCCCATCTTCGGGAAGGTCGTCGTCAAGCGCTCCAAGTACAAGGCGCATGACGAGAAGAACGAAGCCAAGACGGGCGACACCGTCACGATCGTTGAGTGCCGGCCTCTTTCCCGCGAAAAGCGCTGGAGCCTCGTCAAGATCCATCAGGATGTCAAAAAAGTGATCCCGAAACAGCGTTACGTCCAGACCCAGGGAGGCGACGCGTCATGATCCAGATGAGAACCCTGTTCGAAGTGGCCGACAACACCGGCGCCAAAAAGGCTTCGATGATCGGCGTTATCGGACGTCAAGGAACCCTGGTCGGCCGTATCGGCGATGTCGTCACGGCGAACATCAAGGAAGCGACCCCGACCGCGACCGTCAAGCGCGGAACCGTGGTCAAGGGCGTCGTCGTCCGGACCAAGAGCAAGATCACGCGCAAGGACGGGACCACTCTACGTTTCGATTCCAACGCGATCGTGATCATCGACAACCAGAAGAACCCGGTCGGCACCCGCATCTTCGGGCCGGTGCCCCGCGAACTGAGAGACAAGGATTTTATGAAGATCATCTCTCTAGCCCCTGAGGTCATCTAACATGGCACTTGCGATCCGTAAAGGCGACTCCGTCGTCGTGATCACCGGCAAGGACAAGGGCAAGAAGGGCAAGGTCCTGCGCCTGTCCCCGGACGGCACGCGCGCTTACATCGAGGGCGTGAACCTCATGAAGCGTTTCGCGCGCAAGACCCGTCAGAACCCCCAAGGCGGTCAAGTGACCCAAGAGGGTTCGATCCATCTTTCTAATTTGGCACTGTACAACGACAAGCTGAGCCGCGGCGTCCGTTTCCGCACCCGCATCCTTGCGGACGGAACGAAGACCCGTGTCTGCGCGAAGAGCGGCCAAGAACTCAGCCGCAACTAAAGGTAAGGATCCGATGGCACACACGCAACCTAAAGCGACGAATATCGAAAAACTTCACCGGGACGTCATCGTTCCGAAGATGACCAAGAAGTTCAGCTATCGGAACCCGATGCAGGTCCCCAAGCTGGTCAAGGTCGTTGTGAACATGGGCGTAGGCAAGGCCACCGAGGACATCAAGATCCTCGAAGAGGCCGCGCGCGATCTGGGTCTCATCACCGGACAGAAGCCTGTCTACCGCCGCGCCAAGAAGTCCATCTCGAATTTCAAGATCCGCCAGGGCCAGGCCATCGGCTGCTGCGTGACGCTGCGCAAGCGCATCATGTATGAGTTCGTCGACCGTCTGCTCAACGTCGCGCTTCCGCGTATCCGCGACTTCCGCGGCGTGAGCCCCCGCGGCTTCGACAGCACCGGCAACTACTCGATGGGTCTCAAAGAGCAGACCATTTTCCCGGAGGTCCCGACGGACCGCGTGAACCGGGCGCAGGGTATGGACATCACTTTTGTGACGACCGCCAAAACGAAGGATGAAGCGCTGCACCTGCTTTATCTTTTGGGCGTTCCGTTCCGCGGCAAGGACGAAATTCTGGTGCTGGAAGGCTTGAACTAAAATGGCAAAATTATGTCTCGTTCTGAAGCAGAAGAAAAAGCCCAAGTTCGCGGTCCGGGGCTATAACCGCTGCACCCGCTGCGGCCGCGTCCGCGGTTACATGCGCCGTTTTCAAATGTGCAGAATTTGCGTCCGGGAATGCGTCTCCAAGGGACTGGTCCCCGGCGTCGTCAAGGCAAGCTGGTAAGGAGCGAATATGTCGATCCATGATTCCATCGGTGATTTTTTGACCGTTATCCGTAACGGCGCGAAGGCCGGCAAGAGCTCGGTGAACATCCCCAGCTCCAAGGTCACCGTCGCGGTCCTCAAAGTGCTCAAGAAAGAGCGCTACATCTACGACTTCAAGCATGTCGACGGCGTGGGTGCCGGCGAACAGCGCGTCTATTTGATGGCCCCGGCCTCCGCCAAGGATGTCCGGATCCGCAAGATCAGCCGCCTGAGCCGCGTTTCCCGTCCGGGTCTCCGGATCTATTGGTCGGCCGAAGAGATCGCCAACGTCCTCAACGGTCTCGGCACTTGCATCGTTTCCACCTCCAAAGGCGTGATGTCGGGTTCCGACGCGCGCAAGGAAAAGGTCGGCGGCGAAGTGCTTGTAAAGGTCTGGTGAAGCATGTCACGAATCGGAAATAAACCTATCACCGTTCCCCAGGGGATCAAGGTCCAGTGCCAGCCGACCGCGGTGCTCGTGGAAGGTCCCAAGGGCAAGATCAGCCATAACATCCTGGCCCCGATCACCGTTTCTTCGGCGAACAACCAGATCGTTGTGAAGCGCCCTTCCAACTCGATCCAGGACAAGGTGAAGCACGGCACGATGCGCAGCGTCATCCAGAACATGATCAAGGGAGCCAACGAGGGCTTCGCCAAGAAGCTCCTGATCGAAGGCGTCGGTTTCAAGGCCGCCGTCGCCGGCAAGACCCTGACCCTCAACCTCGGTTTCACACACCCGGTCGTGGTCGAGATCCCCGAAGGCATCAAGGTCACCGCCAAGACCCCGACCGACATCGACATTGAAGGCATCAATCGCCAGCAGGTCGGACATTTTGCGGCAGTTGTCCGGGCTTATTACGAGCCCGAACCCTACAAGGGCAAAGGCGTCCGCTATTCAAACGAAACCGTCCGCCGCAAAGCGGGCAAATCGGTAACCAAGTAATGAAGAAAAAAATCGTTGATATCTCGAATCGTTTAGAGCGCCACGCACGCCTTCGCAAGAAGATCGTCGGCACCCCGGAGCGTCCCCGTCTTTGTGTGTTCAGGAGCCTCAAGCATCTCGAGGCCCAACTGATCGACGACACCAAGCAGCAGACACTCGTTTCACTTTCCACGCGGGACAAGGCTTTTGTGACCAAGAACAAGGCCCGCGGCAATGTGAAGTCGGCCCTTGAGCTCGGTCAGGCGTTCGCCGCGAAGGCCAAGAAGACCGGCGTTTCAGCCGTTGTTTTTGACCGCGGCGGTTATCAGTTCCATGGCCGTGTGAAGGCGTTCGCTGACGCCGCCCGCGAAGCCGGTCTCAAATTCTAGTAAGCACCAAGGAGCCATCGTGACTGAGCAAAAAAATAGCGCCAAGCAGGACAACAAATCAGAAGCTCCCGCGGACCTGAATCCCGCGGCGGCGGTCGCGTCGGAGCAGGACGCTCCGCAGCAGCAGCGCTACGGCGGGGACAAGAAGCGCGGCAAGAAGCCCGTGCGTCGCCGTCAAAAGGCTCAGGAAGGTGAGTTCATCGAGAAGCTCGTCTCTGTGAACCGCTGCTCGAAGGTCGTTCAAGGCGGTAAGAATTTCTCATTCGCGGCGCTGGTCATCGTCGGTAACGGCAAGGGCCGCATCGGTTACTCTGTCGGTAAGGCGCGCGAGGTGCAGGACGCCATTCAAAAGGGTCTTTCGCACGCGAAGGCCCGCATGGTGGACATCAAGCTCACCGGCACCACGATCGCCCATGAGATGACCGCCGATTACTGCGCGGACAAGGTTTTCATGAAAACGGACGCTCCCTGTACGGGCGTTATCGCCGGTGCCGCGGTCAGCGCGGTCTGCGAGTGCGTCGGCATCAAGGACATTTTAACCAAGTCGCTCGGCTCCCAGACCCCTCTCAACGTGGTACACGCCACGATGGGCGGACTGAAGACCATGCTGAGCCATCAGAATTCCTAAGGCGATCCAAGGAGATTTATGAGCTACCTGCACCAACTCAAGCCCCATCCCAAAGCGACCCACTCGGTCAAGCGTGTCGGACGCGGCCCCGGATCGAACGACGGTAAGACGTCCGGCCGCGGTCACAAGGGTTCCATGCAGCGCGGTCCGGGTCCCCGCCCCGGCTTTGAAGGCGGTCAGATGCCCCTAATCCGCACGCTGCCCAAGCGGGGTTTTAGCGCACGGGCTCTGGTGCATTACCAGGTCCTGAACGTGGGTGAGCTCAACAGCCTTCCCAAGACCACCGTCCACGATGTCGCGGCACTGCACAAGCTTAAGCTGGTGCGTTCGCTCCGTATCCCCATCAAGCTTCTCGGCGAGGGCGATCTCAAGGCCCCCGTTTCCGTCAAGGTGAATGCCGCTTCCAAGGCCGCGATCGAGAAGATCGCCAAGGCCGGCGGTTCCTGCGAAATCATCGGGTAATCCATCCTATGTTGTCGGCCTTCGCCAATGCCTTCAAGCTGCCCGATCTTCGTAAAAAGATCCTGATCACGATCGGCCTTTTGGTCGTGTACAGGCTCGGTGCCCATCTGCCGACCCCCGGCATCGACGGCGCGAAGCTCGCGATCTTCTTTGACCGCTTGGCACAGGGCCAGGGGACATTGTTCGGTATCATGAACATGTTCTCAGGCGGTTCGATCCAGCGCCTCACGATCTTCGCGCTCGGTATCATGCCGTACATCTCAGCCTCGATCATCATGCAGCTCTTGACCGTTGTCATCCCGCACTTGGAGAAGCTCGCCAAGGAAGGTGAGCTCGGCCGCCGTAAGATCACCCAGTACACCCGTTACGGCACCGTCGGTCTGGCGATCATGCAGTCTTTTTTCATCTCGCTTTGGCTTGAGAACCCCGCCCATTTTGGCAACCTTCAGATCGTTCCGTTCCCGGGTCTCATGTTCCGGATCATGACGGTGCTCACTCTGACCACCGGCACCGCGTTCATCATGTGGCTCGGTGAGCAGATCCAGGAGAAGGGTATCGGTAACGGCATGTCGCTCATCATCGCCGCGGGCATCTTGTCGAACATGCCCACCGGCGTCATGCAGATGATCATCGCGGTCTCCCCGATGGACCCCTCCAAGCGCACGATGGACCCTCTGGTCGCCATCCTGATGATCTTCATCATGATCGTGGCGATCGTCGCGGTCATCATGCTGACACAGGGCGAGCGCAAGATACCGGTCCAGTACGCCAAGCGCATCGTCGGCCGCAAGGTGGTTGGCGGTCAGGCCACATTCATCCCTTTCAAGGTCAACCAGGGCGGCGTGGTTCCCATCATCTTCGCGCAGTCCATCATCCTGTTCCCGGCGACCATCGCGGCATTCCTGCCGAACCCGATGATCCAGCAAGTGGCGCAACAACTGCGTCCGGGCGATCTGATCTACACGATCCCGTACGTTTTCTTGATCGTTTTCTTCTGTTACTTCTACGCGGCGATCTCATTCAACCCGATCGACGTCGCCGATAACATGAAGAAGTACGGCGGCTTTATCCCGGGCGTACGTCCCGGCCGACCGACCGCGGAATTCTTCGATTACATCATCAATCGCATCACGCTTCCGGGCGGTGTGTTTCTCGCGCTCATCGCGGTTTTCCCGGACATGCTCACGAAAATGCTGAATGTCCCGAACCTGGTCGCCGACTTTTTCGGCGGATCGGCTCTTTTGATCGTGGTCGGCGTCGCGCTCGACACCATGAAACAGATTGAATCCCAGCTTCTGATGCGGCATTACGAAGGATTCATGAAGCGCGGCCGGCTCCGCGGCCGGTTCTCCTGATCGGAAGCAAGAGTCCCTTGGGACTGGAAGTCATCTTTCTCGGCCCTCCGGGCGCGGGAAAAGGGGTCCACTCCAGTAAACTTTCCCAGGACTTCGGAGTTCCCCATATTTCGACGGGGGACATGCTTCGCGAGTGCATCAAGTCCGGTTCCGAGCTTGGCCTCGAAGCCAAGAGCCGTATGGACAAGGGTGAGCTGGTCCCCGACTCGCTGGTGATCGAAATGGTCCTTCGGCGGATCCGCAAGGCGGACGCCAAGAACGGTTTTTTGATGGATGGTTTTCCGCGGACGCCTGACCAGGCTCGCGGGTTCTCTGATGCGTTGGGGCGCGAAGGCCGATCGGTCCGCCTGGTCCTTTATCTGCGGACCTCGAACGAGATGGCCATCCAGCGTATCCAAGGCCGCCGGGTCTGTGAACGATGCGGCCGGATCTTTCACATATTGAATCTTCCGCCAAAGCCGGGCGGAAAATGCGACCTCTGCGAAGGCTCGGTCGTTCAGCGGAAGGATGACCTTCCGGAAACGGTGCTGCACCGGCTCGAGGTCTATGAGCGGCAGACGGCGCCTCTGGTCGAATATTATCAGAAGCTCGGCATCATCCGGGAAGTCGACTGCGACCGCTCGTTCCCGGAAACGCATCAGGAGCTCGAAAGACTTTTTCGCGAACTGATCCCGGGGGCCCGATGATCACGATCAAGTCCAAGGCCGAAATGGACAAGATGCGCCGGGCGGGAAAAATTTTGATCCGGTTCTTTGAAGAGATAGAGGGCCGCGTGAAACCGGGAGTCACGACGGGTGAGCTGGACCGGTTCGCCGAAGATTTTATCCTCTCGCAGAAGGGCAAGCTGGCCTTCAAGGGGTACCACGGCTTTCCCGCGACGATCTGCGCGTCCGTGAACGACGAGGTGGTCCACGGGATGCCGGGCAAGCGCAAGCTCGCCGAAGGCGACATCATAGGCATCGACGTGGGTGCGGTGGTGGATGGATTTTATGCGGACGCTGCGCGGACGTTCATGGCCGGTCCGGTCAGCGATGAGATCAAGAAGCTTTTGAAGGTCACCCGGGCGTCATTGGATGCCGGCATCGCAGCGGTGCGGCCCGGCAATCGGATCTCGGATATTTCTCATGCGGTGGAATCAACGGTCAAGCCCCACGGTTACGGCATCGTCCGGAACTATGTCGGGCACGGGATCGGGGCGAACCTGCACGAAGAGCCCCAGATCCCCAATTACGGAAAGCCCGGTCAGGGCGCCGAGATCAAGCCGGGGATGGCTTTCGCGATAGAGCCGATGGTGAACGCGGGTACGCATGAAGTCAAACTTTTGAAGGACGGCTGGACCGTCGTTACGGCCGATGGGCGTCCGTCGGCGCATTTTGAGAATACGGTGCTGGTGACTGAAACCGGCGCGGAGTTAATAACGCAAGATGCCTAAAGAAGACGCGATCTTAGTGGAAGGAAAGGTGTTGGAAGCATTGCCCAACGCCATGTTCCGGATCGAACTCGAAAACGGCCATAAAGTTCTGGCCCACGTGTCAGGCAAGATGAGGATGCATTTTATCCGCATTCTGCCGGGAGACACGGTCAACGTGGAGCTCTCGCCCTACGACTTGTCGAGGGGCAGGATCATCTACCGCACAAAATAGGTGGATCATGAAAGTACGACCCAGCGTTAAGAAGATCTGTGAACATTGCATGGTGGTGCGCCGTAAAGGCCGCGTCTATGTGATCTGTAAGAACCCGAAGCACAAGCAGAGACAAGGATAAAAGTATGCCGCGTATTGTTGGTATCGAACTTCCCAAAGAAAAACGGATCGACGTCGCCCTGACCTACATTCACGGGATCGGCCAGTCGATGGCGCGCCTGATCCTCAAGCACACGAACATCGCAGGCGGCGTGAAGGCCAAGAGCCTCACCGAAGACGAGGTTTCGCGCATCTCGACCTACATCCAGAGGGAAGTGAAGCATGAGGGTAACCTGCGCCGTGAGCTCGCGCTGAACATCAAGCGCCTCATGGACATCGGGTCCTACCGCGGCATGCGCCACAAGAAGGGTCTCCCGGTCCGGGGACAGAGGACCAACACCAATTCTCGCACTCGCAAAGGCCCGCGTAAGACCGTCGGCGCCAAGAAGAAAGAGGAATAAAGGAACATCATGGCGAAAAATAAGAAGTTCAAAGCCAGACGCAAGATCGTCAAGCAGGTCACGGAGGCCGTCGTGCACATCCTGGCCAGCTTCAACAACACCCAGATCACCATCACGGACAAGAAGGGCAACACCCTTTCCTGGTCCAGCTGCGGCACGGTCGGCTTCAAGGGCTCCAAGAAGTCCACGCCGTTCGCCGCGCAGGTCGCCTCGGATGCCGCCGCCAAGAAGGCGATGGAGCACGGGGTCAAGACCGTCGAGGTCCTCGTGAAGGGCCCCGGTTCAGGACGCGAATCCGCGATCCGCGCGCTGTCCGCCGCGGGACTTATGGTCACTTTGATCAAGGACGTCACGCCGATCCCGCACAACGGCTGCCGCCCGCCCAAGAGAAGGAGAGTCTGATGGGACGCTTACTCGGCCCCAAGGATCGTCTTACACGCCGCGAGGGGATGGACCTTTTCCTCCACTCGGTCCTTTCGAAACGCTCCGGCGTCATCGCCCGCGACTTTCCGCCCGGTCAGCACGGACAGAACGCGCGCGGCAAGACCTCGAACTACGGTCTTCAGCTTCGCGAGAAGCAGAAGGTCAAGCGCATTTACGGTGTGCTGGAGCGTCAGTTCCGCAACTATTTCGAGCGCGCGTCGAAGACCAAGGGTGTCACGGGCGCCGAGCTCCTGAGCCTTCTGGAACGCCGCCTCGACAACATCGTGTACCGTTCCGGGTTCGCGGTGACGCGCGCCCAGGCCCGTCAGATGGTCGCGCACGGCGCGGTCTTCGTGAACGGCCGCCGCGTGGACGTTCCGAGCTACCTTGCCTATCAGGACGATGAGATCAAGCTGAAGGTGAAGCCGGAGCGCGCGAAGAAGATCCAGGAAACCTACACTGAGATCAAGGACACCACGGCTAAGGATTGGCTTGAAGTCAACGACAAGGACCTGACCGCCAAGGTCAAGCGGCTGCCGGTACGGACGGACATCAATTTCCCCGTCGAAGAGCAGCTCATCGTCGAACTGTATTCGAAATAAGCGACCAATTAGAGGAGGTCATTCCCCATGGGTGTTGTTTTACGCTCTTTTGAGATGCCGAAAAGCGTGGTCCTGGACGACGCGTCGTCCACGGATTCGTACGGGAAATTCGTCGCTGAGCCGTTCGAACGCGGCTTTGGCGTCACGGTCGGCAACTCGCTGCGCCGGGTCCTGCTCTCCTCGCTGGAAGGTGCGGCTGTTTCGAGCATCCGCCTCGAAGGCGCGGACCATGAGTTCGCGACCATCCCGGGCGTGCTGGAAGACCTCTCCGAGATCATCCTGAACGTGAAGCAGATCGTGCTCCGTTCGCACACCCGCGCGAACAAGACGCTCACGATCCACGTCAGCAAGAAGGGCACCGTGACCGCCCGTGACATCGTCACCGACGACACGATCGAAGTGGTCAATCCCGACCTGCACATCGCCACGCTGACCAAGAACGTCGACTTCAAGGCCGAGCTTGAAGTGACGCGCGGCCGCGGCTTCGTGCTCGCGGACCAGAACAAGCGCGCCGAGCAGGCGATCGGGACCATCCCCGTCGATTCGATCTTTTCGCCGGTCAAGCGCGTCGCTTACCAGGTCGAAGAGACCCGCGTCGGCCAGATCACCGATTATGACCGTCTCATCCTGGAAGTCTGGACCAACGGCAGCATCAGTCCCAAGGACGCGATGCTCTATGGCGCCAACATCCTCCAGCAGCACATCAGCGTGTTCGTCAACATGGGCCAGCTTCCCGAAGGGGAATCCGAGTTCCTGGGCGGACAGGACGGTTCGGAAGATGCTTTTTACCACAAACTCTCCCAGCCGGTCTCAGAGCTCGAGCTCAGCGTGCGCAGCGCCAACTGCCTGAGCGAAGCCCGCATCAAGACCATCGGAGAACTTGTTTCGCGTTCCGAGGCGGAAATGCTCAAGTACCGCAACTTCGGCAAGAAGTCGCTCAATGAGATCTCGGACATCCTCAAAACTATGGGCCTTCATTTCGGGATGCAGCTCGATCCGAAGCGGCTCAAAACACTGGCGGAGCAGGCTTAAGTGAGACACCGTAAATTACGCCGCAAACTTCAACGCAGTCACAACGAGCGTTCCGCGCTCCTTAACGGGCTGGTCAAGAACCTGCTGATCCATCAGCGGATCCGGACCACGCACGTCAAGGCCAAGGCCGCCCAAGGTCTCGCCGATCAGATGATCACGCTCGGCAAGGCGGATACGGTGCATTCCCGCCGCGAGGCATTCAAGATCCTCGGCGACCGGACGCTGGTGCGCCGCCTCTTCACCGAGATCGCGCCGCTGTTCAAGAACCGCAAGGGCGGTTACACGCGCGTGCTTCATTTGGACTTCCGCAAGGGCGACGGCGCCCCCATGGCCATCCTTGAACTCGTGGACAAGAAGCTGGTTCCCGTGAAGCCTTCCAAGAAGGCCAAGCAGGCAGCCGCTGATAAGACCGGCGCCTCCGCCGCTCCTTCGACACCCGCCGAGACGAAGAAGGCCGCGCGCGACACTTCCGCTTCAACGGAAGCCGCGCCCGAAGCCGAGAAGTCCGAGGAAAAGAAGGAAAACTTCGTCCAGAACCTGAAGAAGTTCTTCAAGCGCAAGGGTCAGGAATAGCCTCCCGGTGATTCCCGTGAGCGCCGCGAAGCCCGGGGAATTCAGAACGAGCTCGAGGATGGATCTCATCCATCCATCCTCGACGCTCGCGATCACCGCAAAAGCCAACGAGCTCAAAGCTCAGGGCAAGCCGGTCGTGAGTCTCGCGGCCGGCGAGCCTGACTTCGCCACTCCGGAGCCAATCCGGAAAGCGATGATCCAGGCGTTGGAGCAGGGTCATACCCGCTACACCGCCACTTCCGGCACTCCCGAGATCAAGGCCGCGGTCGCTCAAAAGTTCCTCCGGGACCAAGGGCTGACCGTGGACCCTTCCCAGGTCACGGTCTCTTGCGGCGCCAAGCACTCCCTCTACAATCTGATCCAGGCCCTCGTGGGTCCGGGCGACGATGTCCTGATCCCGAACCCGTTCTGGGTGAGCTACCCCGAAATGGTCAATTTGGCCGGCGCCAACCCGGTCCTGGTCGAGACCTCCGGGAACGGCTACCACATGACGGCGGACCTCATTGAAAAAGCTCTCACGCCCCGCACGCGTCTGGTGATCATCAACAGCCCCTCGAACCCGACCGGCGCGGTCCTTTCGCGCCAGGAACTCGACGCGATCGCCAAGCTTCTCGTCCGGAAGAACCTCTACGCCATCTCCGATGAAATTTACGAATACTACG
>CAZHID010000029.1:11024-11598 GCA_964532445.1 uncultured Planctomycetia bacterium
GCCGCGAGCATGTCTCGATCGCGCAGTTGATCGGCCAGGGCTGGGACAACCACGTGGCCATCGTGAACGGGGTCTCCAAGAGCTACGCGATGACGGGTCTGCGCATCGGCTATTCCGCAACGCACGTGAAGCTGGCCCGCGCGATGGGCATGCTGCAGGACCATTCGACCTCCAACCCGGTCACGCTCTCGCAGAAGGGCGCTGTCACGGCGCTTTCGTTCGGCGCCGATTACGTCCGGGACTTGAACGCGCAGTTCGCAGCCAAGCGCGACCGGATCCTGAACCACGCCCGCCAGATACCCGGACTTGACCCGTTCACCCCGGAAGGCGCGTTCTACCTTTTCATGTCCGTCCGTAAGACGGGTCTCACGCCTGCCAAATTCTGTCAGCGTCTCCTCGAAGAAAAGTTCGTCGCGGCCATTCCCGGCGAGGGTTTTGGTTCCGCCGACGGTGTGCGGTTGAGCTTCGCCGCGTCCGTCGCGGACATCGATGAGGGGATGAAGCGGATCCGGGAATTCGTTTCGACGATCTAGTCCGACCTTTCAAGCACCACTGGAGAACCACGATGCGCAAA
>CAZHID010000029.1:11608-15763 GCA_964532445.1 uncultured Planctomycetia bacterium
GCGGGGACGCCGCTCCCCGAAGCCGGCCTGAACTCCATCCGCAAGAACCGCATCGCCATCAAGGGTCCCATCACGACCCCCGTGGGCACGGGCATCCGCTCGGTCAACGTCGCGCTGCGCAAGGAGCTGGGTCTTTACGCGTGCCTGCGCCCCTGCAAGATCTATCCCGGCATCAAGAGCCCTTTCAAGAACGTGGACATCACGATCGTCCGCGAGAACAGCGAAGACCTTTACGCCGGCATCGAGTTCTTCGAGGGAACGCCGGAAGCCAAGAGCATCATCAAGAGCATCGAGGACCTTTCCAAGAAGAAGATCGTTCCGGACTCCGCGATCAGCATCAAGCCGATCTCGGTCAGCGGCAGCAAGGCGATCTTCCGCTACGCGTTCGAGCACGCGCTGTCGCACGGCCGCAAGAAGGTCACCGCGGTCCACAAAGCCAACATCATGAAGGCCACGGACGGTCTCTTCCTCAAGGCGGGTCAGGAAGTCGCCCAGGAATACGCCGGCCGGGTCGAGTTCAACGACCGCATCGTCGATAACATGTGCATGCAGCTGGTCCAGCGTCCCGACGAATACGACGTTCTGGTCCTGCCGAACCTGTACGGGGACATCATCTCCGACCTTTGCGCCGGTCTCATCGGCGGTCTCGGCGTGGCTCCGGGCGCGAACATCGGTCCCGACCTCGCGGTGTTCGAGGCGACCCATGGCTCCGCCCCCAAATACGCCGGCCAGAACCGGATGAATCCGACAGCGCTTATCCTGTCGGCGGTCCTGATGCTCCGGCACATGAACGAGCCCAAGAAGGCGGACCTTCTGGAGCAGGCGGTCGCGGACATCCTTGCCGAGAACAAATCGGTCACCTACGATCTGAAGTCGGCGAAGAACGATCCCACCGCGGTCGGAACCCGCGAGATGGCGGACGCGATCATCGCCCGGATGAAGGCGATCACCCGCAAGTAATCACGTTCAAAAAACCCCGCGCGGCCGGCCGGTCCGGGAGCGCGGGGTTTTTTTATTTTGGTACAATACCGCATGGACCCAACATCTTCAGAGCCGACTCAGCGGCCAGCCCAGCTTCACGTGTCCTCCAAATGGACGGACAAGCCCGAGACTCGACGCTTCGGCGCCGAACCGGCGCGTCTGCCTGCCTGGCTGAGAAAGAATCTTTCCTCGGGGCATCAGGCCGCGCGCACCGACACCCTCATCGCCGACCTCAAGCTCAACACCATTTGCGAAAGCGGCCGTTGCCCCAACCGCAACGAGTGCTACTCCCAGAAGACCGCGTCTTTCATGATCCTGGGCGACCGCTGCACCCGAAACTGCCACTATTGTTCCGTCGCTCCCGGCAAGCCTCTGCCTCCGGACCCGTCGGAGCCGGCCAACTTGGCCGAAGCCGTTCTGCGGCTGGGACTCGAACACGTGGTCGTCACCTCGGTCACGCGCGATGATTTGGAAGATGAGGGGCTGGGGCATTTCCGGCAGGTGACCGAGGCGCTGCGGGCCCGGGTGCCGGGATTGATCCTGGAAGTGCTGACCCCGGACTTCAAGCGGGACCAGGCGAGAGCTGTGGGCGTGCTGAGCTCACTGCCGATCGATATTTTTAATCACAACATCGAGACCGTCCGTTCGGTGCATAAAAAAGTCAGACCTCAAGGCGGCTACGATCTCTCACTGGCCCTGCTCAAAGCGATGCGCGACCGGACCCCGGACCGCATCACGAAAAGCGGCGCCATGCTGGGCCTGGGGGAGACCCGCGAAGAAGTCCTGGGGATGCTGGCTGATCTGCGCCAAGCGGGCTGCCGCATGCTGACCCTGGGTCAGTACCTTCAGCCGGACCGGACCGCCTGTCCGGTCGAACGTTTCGTCGAACCGGCGGAGTTCGATGAGTACCGCCGGGCGGCGGAGGCGATGGGTTTTGAGCTTGTGGAAAGCGGCCCCTTCGTCCGGAGTTCGTACCACGCCCAGGATTCTTTTGCGAAGCTTCGCCGTTTGATGAATGAGATCGCCGGGTCCAGGACGCATCCCGCGGCCGCAAATTAACGAAATGGCTCCTCTTGAGCCGGCCGCTCATGAGCGGTCCGCCTGGCGCTCTGCCGCCTACCTTTCCGCGTACGCCGTTTCCCGCATCGTTCCTAAACAAACGGGCTTCCTCATCGCGGACGCGGCTTCGTCCTGCGCCCATCGATTGAAACACAGAGAGCGGGAGGGTGTCCGCCGGAACCTCGCGGCGGTGCTGGGCTTGGCGCCCGATTCGGAGGCCGTCAAGACCGCGGCCCGGAACGTTTACCGGAAGTTCGGCCGATCCTGCGTGGAACTTTTATACGGGACCAAGCGCCGTCAGGGGCACGTGTTGCCGGACCTTGAGGTCCAAGGCATGGACATCTTCGAACGGGCATTGAGCGAAAAGCGGGGAGTGGTCCTGGCGGCCGCACATAGCGGGGCCTGGGAGCTGGGAGCGTTGGCTTTGGCCAGCCGCGGCTATCCGCTCACGGCGCTGGCGCATCCGCCCGCCCCCCGAGCGGCCGGACATTAAGAGCGTCACCGCGAACGGGCGGGTCTCCGTACGTTACCGGCTTCGGGAGGCGCGTTCCGTTGTCTCTCGGTCCTTAGGTCGGGCGGCGCGCTCGGGATCGTCGCCGACCGACGGTTCGGCGCGCCCGGCATTCGGACGGAATTTTTTGGCCGGTCCACGCTTTTGCCGCAAGGCGCCGCACGGCTCGCGGTCTGCGCGGGCTCACCTGTGGTCGGCGCGGCGCTGCGACTCGGAGCCGCGGGCGGAGGCCGTCCGCTCCTGAAGTTCTTCGGGCGGCTGGATCCGGCGCCTCCCGGAAAAGCCGACGCGGTCCCCATGCTCCAACAGGAGCTGGCGGCTCTTTTGGAGAGAATGATCGCTGAAGCGCCTGAGGAGTGGTATTGTTTTGAGGATCTATGGGGACCGATGACCACCGGACCGGGCCTGACCGCTCGGCCAACGATCAAGGCGCTCACATGACGCAAAACAGGAACCTGGCCGCCGCCGCAGCGATCTCGCTCCTGGTCCACGCGGGACTTATCGGCGGATGGACATGGTGGGGAGCGGGTCACGGCGGGACCGTTCCAGCGGTTCCAGAGCGGCCGGCCGCACGAGAGATCGCGGTGAAGATCCAGCCGCCTTCTCTTCCAAAGGATCACGGCGAAACCCAACAAAAACTCCCGGCCAAAGGTCTTTCGGGTGACCGAGCCCAAGCGACCCGCGCGCGCTCCAGGTCCATCCTTCCACAGCGCGCTTCGGAACCTGGGGTGGTCTCCGCCAAACGGGTGCTGGACGACCCCGCCACCGGACTGGTCTTTTCGGTCTATTTCAAGGCGGTCAGGGCCAAGCTGGTCCGGCAGGCGTCGGCGGAAGCGGCGGCTTTTCCGCCAGGAGGCCTTCCGGTGCACTTCATTCTGGCCAGGGATGGGTCGGTCGAGCGGGTCCTGACCCCTGCGGGAACACCGCAAGCGGCCCAGGCCTTCGCCGAGCGGCTGGTCGCCGCCGCCGGGCCGTTCCCGCCGTTCCCGGCCTCCATCCGCCACGCCTCCATCTCCTTCGATGTCCTTTTCAGATTCGACGAGAATGTGTTAGGCTAAACCTCCATGGGTTCGAACCTCCTCCGTATATTCATCAGCGTCGCTTTTCTGTGCTTTTTTGCCTGGAGTTTTAAGGACAATTACAGCGGAGTCGCCGCCGCGTTGCGCCACACCGACATGGGCGCCGTCGCCGCCGGCTTCTCGATGATCCTGTCGGCCGCCGTCCTGATGGGCTGGAGGCTCAAGCTGGTTTTTCGTGCCCAGGGCCTTGATCTTGCCTTCAAGGACGCGGTCCAATTGACGTTCGTGGGGAGTTTTTTCAACAACTTCCTTCCGTCCGCGGTGGGAGGCGACCTGGTGAAGGCTTATTGCGCGTCGGTGCAGACGGGGAAGCGCATGGAATCCTTCAGCGCGTGTCTCATGGACCGGATCCTGGGGCTTTTTGTCTTCATTCTGATCCCGAGCGTCACGGTGCTTTTCCTGGCGAAGGAGCTCGATCACCGGGTTCCGGCGATGGTCCTGACCGCGCTCGTACTGGCCTGCATCGGCCTGTGGCTCATTTTTAATAAGCATCATGTCGCCAAGCTTTCGTTTTTGACATCAGGT
>CAZHID010000030.1:0-2029 GCA_964532445.1 uncultured Planctomycetia bacterium
GATCGCGCAGAAGAGAAACGAAGCGAGCCGCAACTCTTTGCGGCGAGCGGTCCCGCCAAAGGCAACTTTGCCTCCGGACGGGGTCCACGGTCTATTTTATTGGATCAGCGTTTAGGGACGGGAGAAGCCGGGGCGAAAAATACCTGAACGGGATAAGTCAGCGTGACATCGGCTAAACGGCGGACGGCCGCGTCCTGGGCGGAGGCGGCCGTGGCCAGGTCGAGGAACGCGGAAGAAGAGGCGGATGAGCCGGTTTTTTCGACGCCCACGGACGAAGCGGCGGTCAGATGGGTCTTCTGAGCGGATGGCTTCGCGGGAGCCGATCCGAGCGCTTCGGTGAATTGGACGGAGCACATGTGGACCGCGCGGCGGCCGGCGCAGGCCGTGTCCTCGTCCGACGGCTTGATGAACGCGCCGAGCGGCTGGATCCACATGAAGAAACCCGCGAACGTGAGGATGGCGGCGGCTTGTCGCATGATTTTATTGTAACAGAAAAGGTTTTTTGCGATACGATAACCGCATGAACCTCTTCAAAAAGAACATCCATCCGGTGTTGGGTCTCGTGCTCGTATTCGCCGTGCTCAACGGCATCATCCTTTATAGATTGAACGCGATGGGATACTTCAGCAAGGGCGGTCACCTGTCGGCGATCGCGCCCGCACCGTCGTTCGAACTGACCGAGCGTAGCGGGCGGACGCTCAAGAGCGGCGACCTGGCGGGCAAGCTCTGGGTCGGGAATTTTATCTTCACTCGGTGCGCGGGACCATGCCCGCTCATGAGCCTGCGGGCGCAGGAGCTGGTCCGTGAGGTCCCCGGGGTGACGGTCGTGTCCTTCACGAGCGATCCAACGTACGACACGCCGGAGGTCCTCGCCAAATACGCCGAGAGCTACAAGGCTGACGCCGAACGGTGGCTTTTTGCGACCGGTCCGATGACCGAAATGAGCCGCATCGCCAAGGAATTCAAGTTCGGCGGGATCGATCAACCCGATCTCCACAGCACCCGCTTCGTCCTCGTGGACGGCAAGGGCCAGGTGCGCGGCTACTACGATTCCAACGACCCCGAAAGCCTCGCCCGTCTCGAACGCGACATCAAGTCCCTGACCTAACGGCCGCGCGCGGCCGCCGGACCCGCGGCGGGAGCGCCGCCTCCGGCCGCGGAAACGGACGGATGCCCGGCCCCCATGGTCCCGACCGACGCCGTCCTCGCGGAGGCGTGCGCGCTCTCGAGCGCGGCCGCTTCCTCCCCCGCGATCCACTTGAGACCGATCTTGCCCGTGTAGCCGTCCACCAGAACGATCTTGAAGCAATGTCCCTTCAGGCGGATCACTTCATCAAGGTTGAATTCCGCGACGTTCGCCGCGGACGCTTTGCCGGCTGTTGATCCCTGCATCTCCCGCCCCCCTATTTTTTACCGTCAGTAATGCCAGACAAGGTCGGCGTAGACGCGCTCCTCGTGCAGGTCCTCCCGCTTGGAGACCGAAGGCTCCCACGCGACGCCGATGATCGCGTGATCGTTGAGACGGTAGCGCAGGCCGACCGCGAGCGTGACCACGGTGCCCGATCCCGTGGTGCCGATGTTCATCAGGTCGCCGCCCTCCAGGTCGAGCGCGATCACTTTGCCGTTTTCCAGCGTCGTGAGCCCGTTGACCTCGATCAGCGGAAAGAGGTTCTTCAGAAGCTCATAATCCGCGTGGATGGAATAGTGCAGTTCGGTCGAATTCTTGTCCTGATCCAGCGCGATGTTGGAACCGATACTGCCCTGAAGCGTGAACTTGTCCCAGGACTTGGCGCCCGTCACGAACACGTCGATCAGTCCGTCGCCGTCGGCCCCCGCAAGGTCGATCCCCGCGGTCGGAAGGTTGCCGGTCGGGATCTCATAACGCCCGCCGATGCTCAGGATGGACCGGGACGCGGGATCGGACACGAGCGCGTACTTGAGACCCGCGGCGAGGTTGTTGAACCCGTCCGTGTCGGGCAGGGCCTGGCTGAAGTGCAGGTCGGTGTAGCCGTCCTTGGTCGCGATGATG
>CAZHID010000030.1:2043-8664 GCA_964532445.1 uncultured Planctomycetia bacterium
CAGCGCCAATCGAAGCTGGACCGCGGCCACATGCCCGTACCCGCCGGCGGTGACGCTGTCGTCCGGGATCTCATGGTAGGCGTAAATGGGACGGATCTCGGTCGTGATGAACGGTGTTTCGTTGAGCAGGCCGCTGACCGGCGGCACGTAGGTCTTTCCGAAGGATTTTTCGTCGAGCGACCCGGCGGAGAACCAATCGGCCGCTTCCGCCGACAGGGCGGGTCCAGCGGCGCATGCGAAGACGGCGGTGAACAGCAAAGCGAAGATTGTGATGAAGTGTTTTTTCATGAGCATCCTTTCGGTGGTCGGTCCATCCGGGAATGCTAACGAAAAAGCGCCGCGAACGCTGTGACACGCGTCACAGTCCGGGCGGGACTAGACGAGTTTTTTGAGGGATTCCTTGTCGAGGAGAACGATGCGGCGGGGGCGCGTGGCGATGAGTTTGGAACGGCGCAGCGCGGTGAGCTGGCGCGCGACGGTCTCGCGCGTGACGCCGATGTCCCGGGCGAGGTCTTCCTGGGAGACGCAGACGGTGGGCGCGCCTTGACGGGAGCTGTCGGGCACCGCGGTCTGCAGCATCCTGCGGACCAGGCGGGAGCGGGCGTCGCTGAGCGACAGGTCCTCGACCAACTCGCTTAGATTTCGGAGCTTGGCGGCGAGGTGGCGGTTCATCGATCGTGAAACGGCCGGCGCCTTCCGGACCCATTCGGTGAACTTGTCCCGGGCCATGAACCAGACCGTGCAGTCGGTCACGGCCTCGGCGAAGGAGGCGCATTTCATGTTCTCGCCGTCGGGATGGCAGGCGCAGGAATCCCCCGACTTGAGCGTGTCGAACGTCTGTTCGCGGCCGCAGGCGGAGGCGCGCTTGATCCTGACTCGGCCCGACCGGACGAAAAAAACCTTGAGACACGCGTCGCCGGGGGCGAAGATGGTCTCGCCCGGCTTGAAGCGCTTCTCGGTGAGCTGACGATTGACGGTCTCGCGCTCGGCGTCGGTCAGTCCTTCGAATAACTGGATGGAATCGGGTGCGGCGGCCATGTTTGATTCTGCCACATCAGCGCCGGGAGTACAAACCGACGCGGCGCCCGCGGCGGCGGCGGCGGCCGGCGCCAACGCGGCCTCTCCCGCCCTCACCGGCTGATACCCGCAGAACGGGTCCGCCGCGTGGATATCCCCCGTCAACGCGTACGCGCGGGAACGCGCACCTCCGCAGATGTTCTTGAACTCGCACAGACCGCACTTGCCGCCCAGCCTGGAATAATCCCGTATATCCCTGAAAAGAGGTGAATCCCGGTACAGCTCCCCCAAGTCGTCCCGTTTGACGTTCCCCGCCGACAGCGGAAGGAACCCGCTCGGCCACACCTCACCCTTATGCGACACGAACACGAAGCCTTTGCCGTCATTGACACCGAAGGCCGCGCGCTCCGGCCTGCGGTTCCCCGCCGCGCCCCGCTGGAGCAGCACCCGCCGGTAATGCGGCGCTTCCGTGGATTTGATGTCGAACGGCGCGCGTTCCGCCAGATCGGCCATTTTGTGAAAAACCGCTTCGTACTCCGCCGCGGTGATCTGGTCCTCTTGACTGCCGCGGCCGACCGGCACAAGGAAAAAGACCGACCACAGGACGATCGGCAGCATGAGCATCAGTTCCGCCATCCGGTCGAAGTCGTCCAGGTTGTACCGCGTGATCGTCGTGTTGATCTGGGCGGGCAGCCCCGCTTCCGAGGCCCAGCGGATGATGTCGAGCGTCCACCCGTACGAACCCGGCACCCGGCGGAAGCTGTCGTGGATCTCCGCCGTCGAGCCGTCCAGGCTGACGGCCAGCCGGGCCAGGCCGGCCGCCTTGAGCGAATCGACCCGGGCCCGGGTCATCTCAGGCGTCCCGCTCGGGGTGAGCGCCAGCCTCAGCCCCCGTTCCGTGCCGTACCGGACGATATCGAGGATGTCGGGCCGGCGCATCGGGTCGCCGCCGGTGAGCACCGTCAGCGGGGCCTCGATCCTGGCGATCTGGTCCATGAGCGCGAAGGCCTCCGTCGTCGTCAGCTCGTCCGGATCGCGGCGGTCGATCGCTTCCGCGCGGCAATGCAGGCACTTGAGCGCGCACGAACGCGTCGTTTCCCAGATGACGATGTAGGGCTTCGCGTCGAAGCCGGCCGGGCGAGGACCTGTCATCAGACCTGTGTCTCCAGATAAGCGACCACGTCGGCGACCTCCGCATCGGTAAGACCGAGGTTCGCCATCGGGATTTGATACTCCTTGAGAAGCTCCTGCGCGATCGGGTCCGTCGCGAGGTACTTGTCCGGGTCCTTGATATAGCCCAGCAGCCAGGACTTCTCCCGCCGGCCGGTCACTCCTTTAAGGTCCGGTCCGATCAGCCTTCCGGCGCCCAGACTATGACAGACGCTGCACTTGCCGGAGAACAAGGTCTTTCCGTTCTCCGCCGAGCCCTCCGCTCGCACCCCCGCCGACGCGAACAACGTTCCTGCGGCGAGAGCCGCGACGATCCATTTTTTCATCACGGGTCCTTTCGTTCCTGGTCCTTGCTCGAGGTCACTTCAACTTCATCTTCGATCAGGATGCGGTGCGCCGGAGTGACCGTGTCATCGAACTGTCCCGACCTCACCGCCCAAAAGTACGCGGCCAAAAAACCCGCCGCCACCAGGATCGCGATCGGCAGGAGCATCCAGATCACTTCCATCGGAACGTCCGGAAGGTTCTCATGCGGCACGTCGTCCGGCCGGAGCGCCCTTGGGCCGCCGGATCATCCCGCAGCACACCGCGAGGACCGTCGCCGAACTCACCGGCATCGCGACGGCCGCCACCAGCGGATCGACCCGGCCGCTCAAGGCCAGCCACACCCCGATCACGTTGTAGAAAAATGAGATGCCGAGCGCCCAGCGGACCGCCGCGGCGGTCCGGCGCGCGACCGCCGTGAGCTCGGCCACGGGCGCGACGCCGGGCGCGGCGAGGTAGACGTCCGCGCACTGAAGGCTCACCTCGATGCTGCCTTGCACCGCGATCGAGACCCAGGCTTCCGACATCGCGGCCGCGTCATTGGCGCCGTCGCCGACGATCACAGCCAAGGGCGTTGAGGCCACGAGGTCCCGCTTGGCCTCGGGGCTCATGGCGGAACGGTGCCGCGGGATGCCGGTACGTTCGGCGACTGCGGCGGCCGCGGGTTCACGGTCCCCGGTGATAAGTTCGACGGAGGAGAACTGCTCCTTCAGACGGGCGACGGAAGCGGCCGAATCCCGGCGCAGTCGGTCGCCCAATCGGATCCTGACCATGAGCTCCTCGTCACGGTAAATTCCGATCTCCGTGCGGATGACCGCCCCCGGGACCGGGGAGCCGGCCGCGCGGGCCTTCCCGAGCGCGGCATCTTCCGCCGCTTCAACCTCGGGAGCGGACAGCGGTTTGATCGCGTAGTCGTCGCCGTCGATCCGCGCCGAAACCCCGCCGCCGGGGACCTCACTCCGGCCCTCGGCTTCAGGCAGCGGCGCTTCGCGGACCGGACCGCGCGCGGCGATCAGCGACCGGGCATGGTCACGGATCGCGAACGCCGCGGGATGGACCGAACCCTCCTCAAGGAGCAGCGCGGCATCGGCCAGATCACGGCCGCCCCGGACGATCTCCCATTCGATCACTTCGAATTTCCCGTGGGTGAGCGTCCCGGTCTTGTCGAGGAAAAGGTGGCGTGCCTTGGCGATCTTTTCGAGCGTCTCAGGGTCCTTGAGAAGGATGCCGGAACGGCCGTACTCCGCGGCCGCCAGCCGGTAAGCCAGCGGTGTGACAAGGGCCAAAGCGCAGGGGCATGCGATGATGATCATCGCGAGCGCGCGGTCAAAACTCTCTTGGAGTCCCAGTCCTCCACCCCACAGCAACAGTCCGGTGGACGCCGCCATGACCGCGCCGACATAGACCCTTGCGGCCGTGTCCGCGGCGAGGACCACGGGCGCCTTGGGCGCCGACGCGATCCCCCGCAAGAGACGCCCGATCCGGGTCCTGGAGCCCGAGGCCGACACGCGCACCCGGAGCTCGGGACCCGCGTTGACCGTGCCCGCGTGGACGGCCGATCCCTCCGACACCGGAACGGGCTCCGACTCGCCGCTCAGCATGTGCAGGTCCGCGAACCCGGACCCGCCGGTGACCTCTCCGTCCACGGGGATCGTCTCTCCGTGAGGGACCCGCACCATGTCCCCCGCCGCGATCCGGTCGGCGGCGACGGCCCGCGCCGGTCCGCCCGCGGGATCTTCCACGAGCGCGCTGGCGGGGATGAGGAACTCGCCGATGCCGCCGTGGGACGCGGCCTTGCGGTGGACCGTCCGGACCATGAACCGTACGGAGATCAGCAGGAAGATGAACGACGCGATCGAATCGAAGTAGACATCATCACCGCCTGAGAAGAGCTTCGCGTAACTCGCCGCGGACCCGATGATCATCGCCGAGGCGACCGGCAGATCGATGTGCAGCTGACGCGCGCGCAACGAACTCCACGCGCTGCGGTAGAACGGCCACGCGCAAAAAACAGCGACAGGCAGGTACAAAAGACCGGACAACCACAGGAAGGCCCGCTCCGTGCCTCCGTCCGCGCCGCCGTAGATCGAAACGAAAAGGATCATGATGTTCATCGTGCAGAACGCCGCGACGCCGATCCGGAGCAGGTCCTTCCGGTCCTCTCCGTTCTGGAGACGTGCCGTTTGCCGGTCCTCGAAGACCGGATGCGGCTTGTAACCGAGCCGGTCCACGCCCTCCGCGGCGGCGGCGAACGATCCGTTCGCGCCCAAAGTCACCCGCAGGACCCGTGTTCCCAAGTCCATCCGGGCGGACTCGACTCCTGGCACCAGCATTCCCAGCCTTTCGAGAAGCCACAGGCAAGCGACGCAATGCACGCCCTCAATGAAAAAGTCCATGGAGCGGCCCGCCGGTCCGCAAGCGTACTTTTCGCGCACCGCCGGGTCGTCCAGGTAGCCGTAACGGGCGCCGCCCGGGGCGGCGGGCGAAGCGGGGGCGAACGAAGCGGAATCTTTTTTGATCGCGTAATATCGCTCGAGGCTGCATCCGGTGATGATGGCGTGGACGGCGCGGCAGCCTTCACAGCAGAAGTCGATGTCGGCCGCGGCCTGCTCGCGGACGCGCCGGCCCGGGACCGGGAGTCCGCAATGGGCACAGGACCAAACGTGGGCGGCAAGGCCCGGGGACGCGGCGGGGGCCGCCGGAGCGGACGGGTCGGCTGAAGCGGTGATGGGCGTCACGGCCGCACCGTGAAGTAACGGGACAGAATGGGAAGAACACCCGCCGCGATGAGAAGGAGCGCCGACAGCTTGGGAGCGAAGGCGCCCGTCAGACGCGCCAGACCGCGCACCAGCCAACGGGACGCGACCAGCGCCGGCAGCGTCCCCGCCCAGAACGCCGTCATCAGGAGCGCGCCCCCGACCGGGTCCGCCGTCGACAGCGACGCCAGCACGAACCCATACAGCCATCCGCAGGGCAAAAAGATCGATAACGCGCCGATGGCGGCGGCATAAAGGACTTCGGCGGAATAGGCGGCGGGATCCGATGGGGACCCGGACCCGCGTCCGGAGCTGCGGCCGGACGTGAGCCTGGTGATCCAACGGCTGGCGGCGGCGGATCCCGGGACCGCGAAATGCCAGGAACCGCTCCTCCACCCCGACACGCCGATCCACACGAAGCTCAGTCCCACCGCCCAAGCCACCGCGGTCGATCCCCATTCGGGGAGCCGGGCGACCGCGCGGCCGCCGAGCCAACCCGACACCGCGCCCAGGATGACATAACCCGCCAGACGGCCCAAATGGTACATGATCTGGGCGCCGCCGGAACGCGCGGCCGCGCTCACCAGGCCGCCGCACATGAGCGCGCAGTGCCCGCTGCCGGCGAGGCTCGCGGCCAGGACCGCCGAGGGGATCAGCACCCCTTCCCAACCTTGCGGATGACAATGCATCAGCCTTCCTCCGGGCCCACCAGCGGCAAAGACCTCTGCCCGCGGTACCGCTCCCGCCCGTCCTCAAAGCCGCGGATACGAAGCTCGACCGTGCGGCCGGCGGCGCCGGCGTAGCCTCTCGGAAAAGTCACAAAAAGGTCCGCGCGGACCGATCCGTCGGCCGGGACCGGAAGCGGCGACTGGGGCGTGACGGCGCTCAAGCCCGAATTTTTGAGCTTGGCCGGCAGGTCGAACTCGATCCCGACCGCGAACTCATTCTGATTTCGGACATTGACCTTGAAATGATTGATGATGTGCCGGCCGTCGTTGACCATCTGATACGGGTTCTCGCCGGCGCGGACCACGTTCACCTTGACGAGCTCCCGCTGGGAAACGACGAAGGTCAGCGCCGACGCGGCGAGCAGGATGACCGCGCCGTAAAGCACCGTTCGCGCTCGGACATGACGGACAGTCTTGCCCTCCAGACCCGCTTCCGTGTCATACCGGATCAGCCCCTTGGGCTTGCCGATCTTGGTCATGACCTCATCGCAGGCGTCAATGCATGCGGTGCAACCTACACAATCCAGTTGGACACCATCCCGGATATCTATGCCGGTAGGGCATACCATCACGCATTTGTGACAATCTATACAATCACCAAGTGTCCGGGTTTCCGTCTTTTTCAG
>CAZHID010000030.1:8674-11178 GCA_964532445.1 uncultured Planctomycetia bacterium
GTCATGACCTCATCGCAGGCGTCGATGCACGCGGTGCAGGCGATACACTCCATTTGAACCCCGCGGCGGATATCGATACCGGTGGGACACACCTGCACGCACCGGTAGCAGCTCACGCAATCCCCGGCCTTGTCCTGCTTTTCACCTTTCTTCAGCCGCGGCTCTCCGCGTTTGCTGTCATAGGCCACGATCTTACTGTGGACGTCCATCAGCACGGATTGGAACCGGCCGTACGGACAGGCGATGACACAGAACTGCTCACGGAACCAGCCGAAGTCGAACAGGATGATCGCCGTGGTCACGGCGATGACCATGAACGAGGTCCAGTTCTCCGCCGGCGGACGGGTCACCATTTCGGCAAGCCGGTCGGTCCCGACGAAGTACGCCAGGAAGCTGTGCGTGACGACGAGCGACACAGCCAGGAACAGACCCCATTTGACCGCGATCTTCGCGGCCTTGACCGCGTCCATGGGGGCTTCGGCGAGCCGTTTGCGCGCGACGGGATCCCCCTCGACCCAGCGCTCGATCCTCGCGTAGACCCGGTCGATGAAGACCGTCTGCGGACAGGCCCACCCGCACCAGCCGCGGCCGAACACGGCGGTGATGAAGCCGATCGTCACGACGAAGCCGACGATGACCAGGAAGATCATCGGCGCGTCATGACCCCAGAAGGTAAGACCGAAGATGTGGAACTTGCGATGCGGGACATCGAGCAGGATGAGAGGCTCGCCGCCGATCCGGACCCAGGGCAGGGCGAGAAAAATGATCAGAAGGATGTCGTAGACGCGCGATCTCAGAGTCCTGAAACGGCCGCGCACCTCGGCGTTGAACAGGTACACCCGCGACCCGTCGGCCGCGGTCGTCCCCAGACGGTCCTCGGGAAGTTCCCGTCCGGGGATCACGTCACACCGGCTCGCCCTGCGGCGCCTTGGGACTGGCGGGGGTCGTGCCCTGGAGGGACTTCATGTAGACCGTGACCGCGCGGATCTCGTCATCGCTCAAAAGCGGCCCCCACGCGATCATCCCCTTATCGGGGACGCCGCTCACCGTGGTCCGGTAGATGTCCTCGAGCGTGCCCTTGCCATGAAGCCAATAGTTGTCGGTCATGTTCGGGCCGATCAGGCCGCCGCCGTCCGGAGCGTGACAAACGGCGCACTTGGCGTCGAACACCTTCTTGCCCGCCTCACGGGTCGCGGCGTCCTCCGTGAATACCGGTGCCGCGGCGCCGGGTCCTGATGAAGCCGGACCCGTCCCGCCCGCCTCTCCCCCGGCCGTCGAGCCCAAGCCCGCCTCTCCGGACGCGCCGCCGGCCGACGCGTCGATCTTTCGCAGCGCGGCCACCCTGAGATCGGCCCGCTCCCCGGCCGTCTTCACGAAGAACGTAAAATACACGAAGTAGACAGCCGCGAACGCGATCGAGACGTAGAACAGCCAGACCCACCATGAGGGCAGCGGATTATCCAGCTCCTGGATGCCGTCATAGTTGTGGTCGAGCAGTTTTTCATCGCCGGCGGTCACTTTTTTGCCGCCGAACCGGGAGTCGCGGTTGTCCTTGGGGGAAGCTGGGTCGCTCATTTTTAATCGCCCTTCAACGGTAGGTTTTCCATGTACTTGTAATATTCCCTGCCCGATCTGCGGTACACCCACAGGACCGCGCCCAGGAAGATGATGAGGAACAGGATGAGCGCCGCGCAATTGAGCGGGATCAACGTGTATTTGGCTAGGACGAGCTGCTTCATGATATGCCCTCCTGCTTCGGAGACTGGCCGCCCCGGTTGTGGAGCGACTGGAGGTACGCGATGAGCGCGAGGATCTCCTTGTCGTCGAGGTCCCCCGGGGCCCCTTGGGCCTTCAGGTCCTTCGCGATCACCGCGGCCTGACGCTGACCGTCCAGCGCCGCGTCGCGAAGCTCCAGGTAGCTGTAGGGAGCGCCGAGGGTTTTCATGACCTGCGCCTTCTTGGCCATCACCTTGTAATCGATCTTGCGCATGAACAGGTCCGGATAGTTCGGCATGAGCGAGTTCGGCGTGATCTTGCGCGGGTCCTTCATGTGGTAGTAATGCCAGGAGTCCGGGTACTTGCCGCCGACGCGGGCGAGGTCCGGACCGATGCGGCGGGAGCCCCACTGGAACGGATGGTCGTAGATGAACTCCTCGGGCTCGGAACGGTCCCCGTAACGCAGGATGTCCTCAGGCAGCGACCGGACCATCTGCGAGTGGCAGGTGTAGCAGCCTTCCCGGATGTAGATGTCGCGGCCGGCGAGCTCGAGCGGCGTGTAGGGCTTGCGGGTGATCTTTTCGGGCACGTAATACTTGTGCGCCAGAAGGGTCGGAAGGATCTCGATCACCGAACCGACGAGGATGCTGATGACGGTCAGGACGAGCATCAGGGCCGGGAGACCTTCGATCAGCCGGTGCCCCTTCTTGTCCGTCTTGAACGGCATGAGCCGCGGCGCGGTGTAGACCTCCTCCGGCCGCTTCACGCCCAGCGAGATCGTCTTGAAC
>CAZHID010000030.1:11188-15753 GCA_964532445.1 uncultured Planctomycetia bacterium
GTACAGCGGCACGATGCGCGTCACGGTCTCGACGAAGTCGGGATAGATCAGCCGGGGTCCGTCGGCGGCGCGCCACATGAGCCCCTGCGTCACGCCGGCGGCCCACATCGAGGTCATGTACAGCACGATGCCCGCGGTCCCGAGCCAGAAGTGGGCGTTGGCGAGCTTTTCACTGTAGAGCTTGGAGTTCCACAATTTGGGGACGACGTAGTAGAGCATCGCCGCGATCATGAAGCCGTTCCAGCCGAGGACGCCCGAATGCACGTGACCCACGATCCAGTCGGTGAAGTGCGCGAGCGCGTTCACGGACTTGATCGACAGGAGCGGTCCCTCGAACGTCGCCATTCCGTAGAACGTGATGGCCGCGACAAGGAACTTGAGGATGGGCTCGCGCCGGACGCGGTCCCAGGCCCCGCGGAGCGTCAAGAGCCCGTTGATCATGCCGCCCCAGCTCGGGGCCAGGAGCATGATGCTGAACACCATACCGACCGTCTGCGCCCAATCGGGCATCGCCGAGTGGAGCAGGTGGTGCGGACCGGTCCAGATATAGATGAAGACGAGCGCCCAGAAGTGGATGATCGAGAGCCGGTAGCTGTAAACGGGCCGGTTCACCGCCTTGGGCAGGTAGTAGTACATCAGTCCCAGGAACGGTGTCGTCAGGAAGAACGCCACCGCGTTGTGTCCGTACCACCATTGGACCAGCGCGTCCTGGACGCCCGCGTAAACGGGATAGCTTTTGAAGAGCCCCACAGGGATCGCGATCGAGTTCACGATGTGCAGGACCGCGACGGTGACGATCGACGCGATGTAGAACCAAAGCGCGACGTAGAGGTGCCGCTCGCGCCGGGTGAACAGCATCCCGAAGAAATTGACCGCGAACGCGACCCAGACGACCGTGATCATGATGTCGATCGGCCACTCAAGCTCCGCGTACTCCTTGCCGGTCGTGATGCCGAGCGGGATCGTGAGCGCGGCGAGGACGATGATGAGCTGCCAGCCCCAGAAGTGCAGCGCGCTCAGGAAATCCGAGTAGATCCGGGTCTTGAGCAGCCTTTGTGACGAGTGGTACACGCCGGCGAAGATGGCGTTGCCGGCGAACGCGAAGATGGCCGCGTTCGTGTGGAGCGGTCTCAAGCGGCCGAAGCTCAGCCATGGGAGATTGAACAGGTTGAAGCGCCAGTTCGCCAGCTGCAGGGCGATGATGACGCCCACCAGCATCGCGACCGCGCCCCAGATCATGGTGGCCAAAACGAACTTTTTGACGGTTTTATCGTCGTAAGAAAACCGCTCCAACTCGCCCGTGTATCCTGGATTTTCCATGCTGACTCCGTTTATCAAAGGTGGTGAGCGCCGGCTGGAAGACCGGCCGAAGGCATGATTCTAGTGGGAGGCAAAAAAAATGACTGTGACCTAGGTCACAGTCGGGATTGGTGGGACGGACGGCCTGTCGGCGCAGGCCGGGACGCTATTTGTCCTTGATCAGGTAAAGGCGGTTGTCTTCGACCCGGTAGATCATCGGGGCGACGGTGATGCGGGGATATTTGATGCGCAGCCGGTAAGCTTCGCTCAGGATGAAGGTCTGGACGTCACCGATGTCGTGCATCATGCAGAAGGTCGTGAAATGCTCCTCGGCATGAGCGCGGTCCCAGCCGGCGCGCTTCATCAGCCCCTCGACGAACTGCTTCTTGCGGTTCGCGACACCGACCATGCCGCACTGGGTGTGGCCGATCAAAGCGATGTGCGCGACGCCGCCGACGCCGATCGCGTAAGAGACCTTGAACTCGCCGTACCGAAGATTCGCGCCCGCCGTCCGGATGATGAAGGCGAAATTGTCGGGCATCTTGAGATGCTTACGGTTGTCCATGCACATCCCGACCAGCATCTGAGCCTGACTGTAGGTCTCGTAGGGGCGGTTCAAATTGTGGTATTCGAGCAGCAGGCCGATCGGCGTGCCCCGATAGGTCTTGGGGATGTCGCTGATCCGATCGATGGGAATAAGTGTTTTCATCATGAGGCTCCTCCGACCTTGAAGACTGAAAAAGCTTCTCTCGACTTATCCCGCGAACCGATCTGCCGCACCGTCCAGCAATAAGTGCCGGGCACGCTGAAGACGGAGGCGGGCACTGACGCCGAACCCGTTCCGGGCTCGACCTGTTGTTCGTGGATCATCGCGTCCGCATATGCCTGGTTCCCTTTGAAGATCCGGAGCTGGTCGTGCTGATGCGAATCCCCCCTCATTCCCGCCATGCTCCACCTGAAGCGCGCCGGGCCGCCGCCAGCGGGAAAGGTCAACGATTCGTGCGGCTCGAGCAGCTTGGGAGCGCGGTTGACCACGCCCCGCTGACGCGTCAAAGCATGGCCCGCCGGCGCGGCGGCGGCCGCCAAAAGACAGACGACCGAGACCGCGACGGTCATTTTGAGGATCGGGACGTGTTTCATGAGGTTCGCGCTCGGCCGGTTCTTAAGCGGACAGGTTCTTTTCGGCGAAGTCCCAGTTGAGCAGCTTGTCGATCACCGCCTCGGCGTAGGCCTGACGGCGGTTCTGATAATCGAGGTAGTAAGCGTGCTCCCAAACGTCCACCGTGAGCAGCGGCTTCTGGCCGTGCACGAGCGGGGTATCGGCATTCGCGGTCTTCACGATCTTGAGCGTGCCGGCGTCGGAGACCAGCCAGGCCCAGCCGCTGCCGAACTGGCCCATCGCGGCTTCGACGAACTGCTTACGGAAGGCGTCATAGCCGCCGAAGGCCGCGTCGATCTTGCCCTTGAGCGAGCCGGTCGGCTGACCGCCGCCGTTGGCGCGCAGGCTGTTCCAGTAGAAGGTATGGTTCCAGATCTGGGCCGCGTTGTTGAAGATCGCGGCCTTGTCCGCCTTGCCGGCCGAGATCTTCACGACCGCTTCGAGGGACTGGCCCGCGAACTCGGTCCCGGCGGCCAGCTGGTTGAGCTTGTCCACGTAGCCCGCGTGATGCTTGCCGTAATGGAAGCTCAGCGTGTTCGCGGAGATCACCGGCGCGAGGGCGGTGTCGGCGTAAGGAAGTTTTTCGAGGGTGAACGCGGGAAGTGTCGTTGCCATGGCGATTGCTCCTTTGGTGATGGAAGAGGATTCGATCCACATGAGCGCCGCGGTCGCGGCGGCGGTCTTGATGAAGTCTCTGCGGCTTGAGCCGCTCGGTCCTTGTAGTTCCGGTCCTTGATGCATGGGGTCTCCTGTCCGGGTGACTGGATTATAACCCAGAGGATTCAGCACTCCCAAGTCAAATACCTGCGGACCCGGTTCTGCCAGCCGGGCAGCCACCTGGCCTCCCCCCGCTCAGCCGGCGCGTTCGCGACACGCCGCGCCAGGACATCGAGCGCCGCGTCGGTGAACCGCCGGACCGCGTCCTGTTCGGCGTCAGGGTCCGCGACCGGTCCGGCGGACTGTTCCGGCGGTACGGACTTCTCAACGGATATATCGGGAGCGGGGCCCATCTCCTCCAAAACCTGCAAAAGACCCCAGCCCTGCCCCTGATACCGCTCGCTCTCGAGAACCCCCTCGCCTTTGAAGTTCACATAATCGATCAGCGCGATCGGCCCGCGCTGCGAAGACATCAGAAGATCGAACCAGCGCTCCACCGAGTCCCGCCGCTCAAGCGGCGCCGCCGCCATGAGCTTCGGCAGGATCCCGGTCAAACGATGGATGATGAACGCCGCCTGCGCCCGGCGCGACCGGAACAGATACCCCCGAAGCTCCAGCACACGCTCCCCGTCCCTTTCCGCCAAAAAAGCTTCCCTTGACCCCCACGGCGCCGCGAGGTCCGGCAAGTCACGGACCCATGCCGGCGGCGGGAACCCGGCCGCCTCAAGGTATTTGAGAAGCGACGGGAATGTCTGCTGGAACGCCGATTCGCGGCCCTTCGGGTACCAGATGAAGTGCCCGATCCCCAGCGAAGGAAAATCCTCCCCCTCGCTCCACACGATCAGCCGCTCCTCGAGCCCGCTGCATTCGTTGAAGAACAAAAAATCCGCGACACACCCGGCCGCTTCCTCGGTCAGGGCCGCGGGCATGGCCTGCGCGGCGCGGCCGCAACTGAACAGCATACAGACCGCGGCCGCGCAAACCGCCGCGGACCGGAAACGCGGGTACGGCCGCCCGCCGGAATGGCGGGCCATCAGGAACCCGCCTCCGCCGCCGGCTTCACGATACCGAAGTGCGTGAGGAACCGGGCGAACAGTGAGGCCTTGAGCTTGGAGCCCTCGACACTGACGTGGATCCCGTCGGTGTAGTACTTGCGGTCCTTGGGAAAGACCGCGTCAAAGTCGAAGAACGGCACGTTCATGTCGATCGCGATCTTCCTCATCACCTCGTTCTGCTCGCGGATCGCGTACTGGTATTCGCTCGACGACGGGATCGGGATGGGATTGGGAACGTTCGCGAACTCCGGCGACATCGAGAACGACGCGAGGAGCGTCTGAATGCCCCGGCTCTGAGCGATCGCGATGATGCTCCGCAGGTTGCGTTCAAAATAAACGGGCTTGTTGGTCTCGAGCATTTTTTGAACGCTCACTTCCTTGAATATCCCGCTCGG
>CAZHID010000031.1:0-3348 GCA_964532445.1 uncultured Planctomycetia bacterium
GCACGTGCTCATCAGCGGTGATGACAAAGACTTTGTCGCGGCCGTACAGCGGCGCCAGACGGTCGAACGTGTCTTTGAGGAAAGTGGTCTTTTCGTTGAACCGGATGGCGTACTTGGGCAGCGCGCGGCTCGTCGCCGGCCAGAAACGCTCGCCGAGGCCGCCGGCCATGATGAACGCGACGCGGGTCTGCTTCGCTGCGGCCGCGCGCTTCGTCATGATTTGACCGCCTTCACAAAGTCGCTGATCAGTTTTTTGGAGGCGGGGCCCAAGGTCTTGGCGGAATGCTCCGCGAGATTCCGGACCAACGCCGAACCGACGATCACGCCGTCGGCGAAACGTGAGACGTTGTGCGCGTCTTGCGGTGTCGAGATGCCGAAGCCGACGCAGACCGGCGAGGCGGCGCGCTTGCTGGAAGCGATGACATGCGCCTTGAAGGGATAATCCGCGCGCTTCACGAGGCCGGTGAGACCGATGAGCGAAACGTAGTAAATGAAGCCGCGGGACTTCGCGAGAACTTCCGTGTGACGCTTGGGGTCCGTCGTCGGCGTCGTCATCAGGATCGGCAGGATGCCATGCTTCGCGTAGACCGTGCGGACGCTCGTGTCCTCGTCATGCGGCAGATCGGGAATGATGATGCCATCGACGCGCGCGGCCTTCATGAGCTTCGCGCTGTGCTCGAGCCCGGCCGCGTGCAGCGGGTTGTACGAGCTCATCACGACGACCGGGAGGTCCAGGCCGCGCGCGCGTTCCTCCCGGAGCATCACCATGAGCTTTTCGAACGTCGTGCCGTGTTCGATCGCGCGGAACGAAGCGGCTTGAATGACCGGGCCGTCCGCCAGCGGATCCGAGAACGGGATGCCGAGCTCCACGATGTCCACGCCCGCCTCCTGACAATAACGCAGGGTCTGGCGCGTCACCTCGATCGAGGGGTCGCCTCCTTCGACAAAGAGGATGAGCGCTTTTTCTCCATGTGCCTCGAGTTCGACGAAACGGCGGTCGATGGGGTTGAGCTTAGCGAGTCTGGGGTCCGATGTTCCGCAGCAGGATTCCATGGTTTTCTTTCCGTCTGGGCCGTTGATTAAAGTTTGATGTACGAGGCCGCGTGCTCAACGTCCTTGTCGCCGCGTCCTGAGAGGCAGACAACCGCGGTACCGCCCTTGGGCAGCGACCGGGGGTTCTTGAGCAGGTAGCCGATCACATGCGATGTCTCAAGCGCCGGGATGATGCCCTCTTGGCGGCTCAGGAACTGGAAGCCTTCAAGCGCGTCCTTGTCGGTCACCGCGACGTACTTCACGCGGCCGGTCTTTTTGAACATCGCGTGTTCGGGGCCCACACCCGGGTAATCCAGACCCGCGGAGATCGAATGCGCTTCCTGGACCTGGCCGTCGGCGTCCTGGAGCAGGTAGCTCTTGAACCCGTGCAGGATGCCGACGGTCCCCTTCGTCAGGGTCGCCGAGTGGTGATGCGTGTTCACGCCCTCGCCCGCCGCCTCGATGCCGATGAGCTTGGCCTTGGACTTGTACGCGAGCGGGTAGAACATCCCCATCGCGTTCGAGCCGCCGCCGACGCACGCGAGCGCGACGTCGAGCCGGCCGCGCGTCTGCTTGAGCGTCTCCTCGCCGATGACGGACTGGAAGTCGCGGACCATCTCCGGGTACGGGTAAGGGCCGACGACCGAGCCGATGACGTAATGGGTGTCGCGGACGTTCTGGATCCAGTCGCGGATCGCCTCGTTGATCGCGTCCTTGAGCGTCTGCGAGCCGGACGTCACGGGAACGACCTGCGCGCCCATGAGCTTCATCCGGAAGACGTTCAGTCGCTGGCGCTCCGTGTCCTTCTTCCCCATGTACACGACGCACGGCATCCCGAACAGCGCGCACGCGGTCGCGGTGGCGACACCGTGCTGTCCGGCGCCCGTCTCGGCGATGATGCGGCGCTTGCCCATGTGCTTGGCGAGCAGGACCTGACCGATCGTGTTGTTGATCTTGTGCGCGCCTGTGTGCAGGAGGTCTTCGCGCTTAAGCAGCACCTTCGCGCCGGTCAGCTTCGACAGCGACCGTGACGGCGTCATGAGCGTGGGACGGCCCGCGTACTCATGCAGGATGGTCCTCACCTCGTCGCGGAACTTCCTGTTCTTCTTCGCCTTCGCGTAGGCGGTCTCGAGCTCGTCGAGCGCGTGCTTGAGGATCTCGGGAACGTACTGGCCTCCGAACTCGAGGAAGTAACCTTTTTTACCTTTAGGCGGATTTGGCATGGCGGATGAATTTCTCCATAAGCTTATGGTCCTTGATCCCGGGTTTTTTTTCCACGCCGCTCGAAACGTCGACGGCGTAGGGCCTCAGGGTCAGGACCGCTGTGCGTACATTGGAGGGGTTGAGCCCTCCGGTCACGATAATGGGGATGCTAAAACGGGTGCGCGCCAGACGGGACCAGTCCCAGGTCTTGCCGGAACCGCCGGCCGTGCGCGAAGCGGTCTCGAGTAAATGCGCCTGGACCGCGTAACGGCCGAGCTGCTTGGGCGCGAAGTCCTCGCCGATGTGAAAAACTTTGATGACACCCCGGATCCCGGCCGCGAGGAGCTTGGCGCAGTCCTCAGGAGATTCGGCGCCATGCAGTTGGGCGACGTCGAGGTGCGCTTCGCGCATGATCGCGATCACCTGCTTGACCGGCTCGTTCACGAAGACGCCGACGCGCGTCACAAGCGGACCGACCGCGTCGCTGATCCGGCGCGCTTCCCGGGGCGTGACCCGGCGGGGCGACTTGGCAAAAATGAGGCCTAGCGCGTCCGCGCCGAACGCGGCCGCCGCGATCGCGTCTGCCGGGCGCGTGATGCCGCAGACCTTAACTTTAACCGGATTATTTTTTAGCATGATGTCAGAAGTCCTCTTAAAGCATCGCCCGGGTCGGACTGGGTCATGAGCCCCTCGCCCACCAGGACCGCGTCAGCGCCGTAGCCGCGCACGGTCTCGAAGTCACGGCGCGACTTGATGCCGCTCTCGGAAACGATCACACTGCCCTCGGGCGCCAGCGCCGCCAAACGGCGCGTGGTCTCGAGTGACACGTCGAATGTCTTCAGGTCGCGGTTGTTGATGCCGATCATCGCGTCGGGCATCCCTTTAAGCTTGGCGAACTCCGCCTCGCCGTGCAGCTCGGCCAGCACATCCAGCCCCCAGCCCCGCGCCGCGTCGTACAGGTCCTTCATCAGCTTCGCGTCCAGCGCCTCGGCGATGAGCAGCACCGCGTCCGCGCCGGCCGCGTAGCTCTGGGTCACCTGATACAGGTCGACCAAAAAATCCTTGCGCAGGATCGGAATGCGCACGGCCGCGCGCGCTTTGGCGAGGTCCTCT
>CAZHID010000031.1:3425-6101 GCA_964532445.1 uncultured Planctomycetia bacterium
GGGCGGCATCGGCGCCCTGCCGCAGGAAGCCCTTGGACGGAGACTTGCGCTTGAACTCCGCGATGACGGCCGGCTTCACGGCCGCGCCGGTCAGGGCCCGTTTGAAGCCGCGCGGGCCGTCGGGACGGGCCTTGGCCTGCCGCGCGCACTCCGCCTCGCTCACGGTCCGCTTGGCGGCCGCGACCTCGTCGCGTTTCGATCGGATGATCTGGTCCAAAATGTTCATGGGTTCCGTCGGTCTCTAGACCCTAGTTCTTTCCATAAAAAGCTTTGATCTGGTCCATCTTTTGCCGGACAGCGCCGCTCGAAAGCAGGTTCCGGGCCATCTCGACCCCTTCCGAGATCGAAACGGCCTCATCAGCCGCCTTGAGCGCGAAGCCCGCGTTCAGGACCACCAGCTCCGTCTTCGGACCCGCAGCGCCGTTTATGATCTCGAGACCCTCGCGCACCGCGCTGGCGATATCGGCCGACTTGAGCAGGTCGCGGCCGCCGGTCAGGCGCTTGACGCCGGCTTCCTCGGAGTTGAAAGGCTTCCACCGGATGAGCTTGCCCTTGGTCCACTCGGCGACCTGGGCGAACGCGGTCGGGCTCACCTCATCGATCCCGTCATTCGAATGCACCACGATCGCGTGGACCGCGCCGAGCGCGCCGAGCGCCTCGGCCATGAGCGGGACCAGCCGCTCCTCATTGACGCCGACCAGCTGATGGGTCGCGCCCGCCGGGTTCGTGAGCGGCCCGATGCAATTGAAGATCGTCCGGCCCTTGATCTCTTTGCGCGCTTCCGCCGCGTGCTTCATCGACGGATGGAACGACCGGGCGTAGAAAAAAGCAAAATTCGTCTCTTTGAGCCCCCGGACGAGCTTGTCGGCCTCGGCCTCGATCGGGATGCCGATCTCGGACAAAAAGTCCGCGCTCCCCCACTTGCTCGAAGCGGATCGGTTCCCGTGCTTGGCGACCGGAACCCCCGCCGCCGCGGCGATGAGCGCCACGATCGTCGAAACGCTCACGGTGCAGCTGCCGTCGCCGCCCGTGCCGCAGGTGTCGAGGATCCTAGGGAGACCTGTGTTGACCCGAATGCCGTTCGCCCGCATGACCCGCGCGGCCTCGGTGATCTCTCTGGCGGTCTCGCCCTTGGCGCGCAGGAGCTCGAGCACTTCGATCACGTCCGCCGTCGCCAGCCGTCGGGCCATGCGCGCGCTCATGAACCCGCGGATCGCGGCCACGGGCCGCTCCCGCCGGTCGCGACGCGCCGCCGCTACCGCGGATGCGGCTGAGCCCTGGGATGCCGCGCCTGAGCTCATTTGATCTTCAAAAAATTGCGCAGGATCGTCTTGCCCGACGTCGTCAGGATCGACTCGGGATGGAACTGCACGCCGTAGATCGGGTATTTTTTGTGCGCGACGGCCATGATCTCTTTCTCCGCGGTCCAGGCGATCGTCTCCAGGTCCTTCGGGAGGCTTTTCGGCTCGATCAGAAGCGAATGGTAGCGCGTGGCCGTGAACGGGCTCGGGATGCCGGCAAAAAGGGCGTGCCCGCCGTGATGGATCTCGGACGTCTTGCCGTGCATGATCCGGTCGGCGACGCGGATCTTGCCGCCGAACACCTCGCCGATGGCCTGGTGCCCGAGGCACACGCCCAGGAGCGGAAGCTTTGGTCCGAAGTAACGGATCACGTCCTCCGAGATCCCCGCGTCCTTGGGCGCGCCCGGCCCCGGCGAGATGACGATGCGGGCGGGCTTGAGCTTCAGGATGTCCGCGATCGAGACCTCGTCGTTGCGCTTGATGACGAGCTTCTGCCCGAGCTCGCCGAAGTACTGCACGAGGTTGTACGTGAACGAATCGTAGTTGTCGATCATCAGGATCATTCGAGCCCCCGTTCCGCCTGGTCGAGCGCCGCGAAGACGCCCTTGGCCTTGTTCCGGGATTCCTCCCACTCAAACTCAGGGTCCGAATCGAGCACGACGCCCGCGCCCGCCTGGACCCACACCTTGCCGTTCTCAACGACCGCCGTGCGGATCGTGATGCACGAATCAAAATTCCCCGAGAAGCTGAAATACCCCACGAGCCCCGCGTACGGCCCGCGTTTGTGCGGCTCAAGCTCCGCGATGAGCTCCATCGCCCGCACCTTGGGCGCGCCGCTGACGGTACCGGCCGGGAACGTCGCGCGGATCACGTCGAACGCGTCGCGGCCCTTCTTGAGAAGGCCCTTCACGTGGCTCACGATGTGCATCACGTGCGAATAACGTTCGATGACCATGAACTCACTGACCTTGACCGTGCCGGTCTCGCAGACGCGGCCCAGGTCGTTGCGGCCGAGGTCGACGAGCATCACGTGTTCGGCGAGCTCCTTCTTGTCTTTCATGAGCTCCGCAGCGAGCGCTTTATCCTCTTCGTCCGTCGTGCCGCGGCGGCGCGTGCCCGCGATCGGCCTAAGCTCGACGACACCGTCCTCGCAACGCACGTGCACCTCGGGCGAGGAGCCGACGAGGTGGAAGCCTCCGCACGAGAGGAAGAACATGTACGGCGACGGGTTCACGCCGCGCAGCGCGCGGTAAAGGTTGAACGGATGGACCGCCGTCTTGCGGGTGAACCGCTGCGAAACGACGAGCTGGAAGATGTCGCCGATCCGGATATGCTCCTTGGCCGTGCGGATCGCCTTCTTGAACCCTTCTTTGGA
>CAZHID010000031.1:6111-9957 GCA_964532445.1 uncultured Planctomycetia bacterium
TGAGCGCGCGCTGACCGGGCCCGGCACCGAGAGCGCGCGGGACTCGAGGCGGGTCCGGATCCGCGCGATGCGGCCAGCCGCGTCGTCGTAGGCGCGCCGCACGGCCTCCGCCTGCGGGACGCCCTTCGAAGCCTCGATGCGCGCGTTAGCAACGACCGTCATCCGGCGTTTCACGTGATCGAAGATCACGAGGTCCTCCGCGATGGCAAAGCTGAGCGTCGGGTACACGGCAGCGCCTTTCATTTCCGGAAGGCGTTCAAAATATCGGTTGGCGTCGTAGCCGAGGAATCCGACCGCTCCGCCGCAGAACCGGGGCAGCGCGTCCGAGGCGACGTAGCGGTAACCTTCGAGGACTTTCTTGAGCGCGTCGAGCGGGTCGATGCCGGCGAAGCGCTCGAGGACTTTCTCCCCGTCCGTGAGCCGCGTCCCCTTGGCGTCCGAAACGATGAACCGCTTGGGCTCCACGCCGATGAAGGAGTAACGCGCCTGGGTCCGGCCGCCGTCGACCGACTCAAGCAGGAAGCCTGTGTAACCGGGGTTCGTCTTCAGATACGCGGACACGGGCGTGTCGAGGTCGCCCGTCATTTCGGCGTAGACCGGGACGGTGTTGCCCTTTTTGGCGAGCTTGGCGAATTCGGCGAACGAGGGTTTGAAGTTCACGTTATTTTTTGTAGACCTGGTCAGGCGCGAAGACGATCTTATCCGCGATGCCGAAGCCTCCCTTTCCGTCGTACTCTTCGAAATAACAGCTGAAGTAGCCCTTGTGACAGCCCGCGACGTGCTGCTTGATGCGGATGAGAAGCGACTTTCCTTCGCAGTCCAGTGCGACGGACTTCACTTCCTGAACGTGACCCGAGGTCTCGCCCTTTTTCATGAGCTTGCCGAGTGAACGGCGGTAGACATAAATGTAGCGCTCATCGAGCGTTTTCGCGATCGCGTCCTTGTTCATGTAGCAGAGCGTCAGCACGCGGCCCGACTCGTCCTGGATGACGGCCGGCACATGCCCGTCGGCATTGAAGGTCAGGCGTTTTAAAAAAGCTTCATGGCTCATGGTCTGTCCTCATCCTTTCTCTAAAAAAAACTTTTCGTGCTCTAAAGCCGGACCGGGATCCCGCGCGACTTCAAAAAGATCTTGGCTTCCTGGATCGTGTGTTCCCTAAAGTGAAAGATCGACGCTGCCAAAACCGCATCAGCCTTGCCCCGCTCGAGGCCGTCCGCCAAATGTTCCAGCGTTCCGACGCCGCCCGAAGCGATCACCGGGATCTCCACCGCTTCCGAGACGGCCTTGGTCAGCTCAATATCGAAGCCGCTTTTGGTGCCGTCCTTGTCCATGCTCGTGAGCAGGATCTCGCCGGCGCCGAGCCGCTGGACCTCCAAAGCCCATGCGACCGCGTCGAGCTCCGTCCGGGTCCGCCCGCCGTGCGTGTAGACCTTCCAGCCCGCTCCGTCGCGTTTGGCGTCGATCGCCACGACCGTGCACTGGCTGCCGAAGCGTTCAGCCGATCGGCGAACCAGGTCCGGGTCCTGGACCGCGGCTGTGTTCATGCTGACCTTATCGGCGCCCGCAAGCAAAAGGTCCCGCACATCCTGGACCGACCGCACGCCGCCGCCGACCGTGAGCGGCATAAAAACTTTTTCCGCCGTGCGCCGGACCACGTCCATCAGGATGGGCCGCGCGTCGCTGGATGCGGTGATATCCAGGAACACAAGCTCGTCCGCGCCTTCCTTTTCATACTGCGCCGCGGCCTCGACCGGATCGCCCGCGTCGCGCAGCTCCAAAAAATTGATCCCCTTCACCACCCGGCCGCCCTTGACGTCCAGGCACGGGATGATGCGCTTAGCGAGCACGGGAGCCCGAGCCGGAGTTCTTGGGATCGTTCTGACAGAGCTTGACCGCTTCGATGAGGTCGAGCTTGCCCTCGTAAAGCGCCTTGCCGACGATCGCGCCCAGAAGGTTCGCCGCGCCCAGGTCCAGGAACGACTGGATGTCGCCAAGGTCCTTCACGCCGCCTGACGCGATGATGGACGCGCCCGGGATCTTGAGGACCTGCTTCACCTGCTCCAGGTTCGGCCCCTGCATCATGCCGTCCTTCGAAATATCCGTGTAAATGATCTGCGCGCCGCCCGCCGTGATCGTGAAGTCGATCAGGTCATGCGCCTTCACGTCCGTGACCTTGGTCCATCCGTCGGTCGCTACGCGGCCGTCGCGCGCGTCCACACCGACAATGACCCGTCGCCCGAATTCACCCAGCACCTCGCGCAAAAAGCCCCGGTCCAGACACGCCCGCGTGCCGAGCACCGCATAGGACACGCCGAGCTTCAAATACCGGTCGATCGTCTCGGGCGTCCGGATCCCGCCGCCGACCTCGTACTGCGCCGGCACTTCGCGGACGAGCTTTTCGAGCGTGGCCATCTCAAGGGGCTTGCCCTCGCGCGCGCCGTCCAGGTCCACCACGTGGATCCGGTGCGCTCCCGCGTCCAGGAATCGTCGGGCCGTGTCGCCCGCGGAAACGCCGTAGCGCGACTCCTTGTCGTACTCGCCCTGGGTCAGACGGACGACCTTGCCGCCGCGCAGATCGATCGCCGGGATCACGATCATCGCGTGAGCTCCTTCACCGCGGCTTTGAGGAACCGGAGTCCTTGTGCCTGGCTTTTTTCGGGATGGAACTGCGTCGCCATGATATTTCCCTTTTTCACCGCCGAGGTGAAGTCAAAACCGTAATCGGTCGTTCCGAACGTGTCCGACGCGTCGTGCGCGGTCACGTAGTAAGAATGCACGAAATAAAACCGTCCATCGCCTTCGATCCCGTACGCCCGCTCCAACGCCGGCGTCGCCAGCCGCACCCGGTTCCAGCCCATGTGCGGGGTCTTGAGCGAATGCGGGAACCGCTGCACGTTGCCGCGCAGGAGTCCCCAGCCTTCTTCCGTACCCTCGTCCGAACGTGCGAAGAGCAGCTGCATCCCGAGGCAGAGCCCCAAGTAGGGCTTGCCTTCCGCGGCGGCCTTGCGGATCGGGTCGAAGAGCTTCCGGGCCTTGAGCTCCCGCACCGCGTGGTCGAACGCGCCGACGCCCGGAACGACGATGAGCTTCGCCCGACCGACATCTTCCGGCGAACTCGAGACGCGCGCGGGCGCGCCGACGGCCTCGAGGGCCTTTTCGACGGACCTCAGATTCCCCATTCCGTAATCAACGAGCAGGATCATGCGTCTCCCGGCGGACTTGAAGCGTGCGGCCCGTTATTTCTCGATCAGACCCTTGGTCGACGGCACCCCGGGGATCCGGGCGTCCACCCGCGTCGCCTGTTCCATCGCGCGGCCGAAGGCCTTGAAGATGGATTCCAGGATGTGGTGCGGGTCATCGCCCTTCAGGACGTCCACGTGCATGTTGATGCCGGACTGGATCGCGAACGCCTTGATGAGCTCGCGCGCGTCATGGATCGTGTAATCGCGGTGGACGAAGTGCTGCGCGACGCCCTTGGGCGCCGTGAAGAACAGCGACGGCCGGCCCGAGATGTCGAGCGCGACGCGCACGCGGCTCAGCGTCTCGTCCATCGGGACGAAGCAGGAGCCGAAGCGGCGGATGCCCTTCTTCTCGCCCATGGCCTGCTTGAACGCCTGGCCGAGCACGATGCCGATGTCCTCGTTGGTGTGATGGATGTCGATGTGCAGGTCGCCTTTGGCGACGAGCTTGATGTTGAAGATCCCGTGCTTCGTGAAGAGGTCCAGCATGTGGTCCAGGAAGCCCAGGCCCGTGGAGATCTTCGACGCGCCCGAGCCGTCGAGGTTCAGGTCGCACTCGATCGTCGTCTCGCGCGTGACGCGGCGGATCGACGCGGTGCGGGCGCC
>CAZHID010000031.1:10057-12652 GCA_964532445.1 uncultured Planctomycetia bacterium
GCTTTTTTCATGTTCGAATTCCCTGTCGATCGGTTAAAAGTTGCGCGTCGGTTCAAAACGGACCTTGATGGACTCGTAATGCTTCTTGAGCCCCTCAAGGTTGGCGATGTACTCCGCCGAGGAGCGCACGCGCTCGAGCGCCTTGCGCGAATACGAGATCACGTGCGTGTTCTTGAGGAAGTCCTGGACGCCCAGTCCCGAAAAGAACCGCGCCGAACCGTTCGTCGGAAGCACATGGCTCGGACCGGCGACGTAATCGCCCACCGCCGTCGGCGAGTAGGGCCCGAGGAACACGGCGCCGGCGTTCTCGACCCGGCGCAAAAGCCGCTCGGGGCTCTTCACCATGATCTCCAAATGCTCAGGCGCGATGCGGTTGGAGAGCTGGACGCCCTGATCGAGGTTCTTGACCCGGACGATGAAGCCGCGGATCGGCAGACGGGCCATCTGCTTGGCCAGCCGTTTGGACGTCGTGATCAGGATGGAGCTGCCGCCGTGGTGTTCGCTCTGAGCCAGAAGGTCCGCCGCGACGTACTCGGGGTCCGAATGTTCATTGGCGATCACGACCAGTTCGGTCGGCCCGGCGATCATGTCGATGTCGCAGTAGCCGAACACCTGGCGCTTGGCCTCGGCGACATACTGGTTGCCGGGACCGATGATCTTGTCAGCCTGCGGGATGGTCTTGGTGCCGAACGCCATGGCCGCGACGGCCTGGGCTCCGCCCGCTTTGTAGACGGCATTCACCTTGAGCAGGTTCGCGACGGCCAGAATGTGGGGGTCGACCCGTCCGTCCGGTCCGGGCGGCGTCACGATGTAGATGTTCTGCACGCCCGCGGCCTGTGCCGGGATGACCGTCATGTAGACGGTCGAGACCAGCGGCACGGTGCCTGAAGGGACGTAGACGCCGACGGTCTTCATCGGCCGGATATGCTCGGAGAGCCTCACGCCGTCCTCGGTGCGCACCTTGAGCGACTTCACGATCTTGCTCTTGTAGTACGTGCGGACGTTCTCGACCGCGACGCGCAGCGCGCCGGCGAATTCCGGCTTGATGTTCTGATAACAGGCGTTGATCTCTTCCTCGCTGACCTGGAGCTCGCGAAGCTGCAGGTTCACCCGGTCAAATTTGCGCGTGTAACGCAAGAGCGCCGCGTCGCCGCCGACACGCACGTCCTCGACGATCTTGGCGACCTTCTTGATCAGACGCTCCGGGCGGCTCTGCGTCCGGGTGGTCAGGTATTTTTCCAGCGTGGCGCTGCCGTATCGGATCGACTTCACAGTTTTTCAAGCCTTTCTTCGATCAGGACCCGCGCGGCATGCAGCGCCTCGCCGAGGTCCGAATCAGGTTTGCCTCCGCCCATGGCGAGGTCGGGACGTCCGCCGCCGGAACCGCCCATTTTGATAGAGATCTCTTTGACGAGTTCGCCCGCGCTCATTTTTTTCTGCACCAGGTCCGGCGACAGCGCCACGACGATCTGGGGCTTCTCCTGGATCGTCGCCGACAGCACCACGGCGTAGGAGCCGGGACGCGTGCGGACCCAGTCAGCGGTGTCGCGAAGCATGTCCTTGTCGAGCCCTTCGAGGCGCTCGAGCACCAGGCGCGTCCCCTTCTTTTCGATGGAACGGTCCACGAGCGTCGCCATCGAGCTCCGGACGACTTTCGTGAACGCGCCTTTGAGCTCGCGCTCCAGCGCCTTGGTTTCTTCCTGAGCCTCGATGATCGAGTTGCGCACGCCGTCGCGTTCCGCGTCGAGCCAGGTCAGGATGGCCTTCAGCTCCTGCTCTTCCTGGGCGGCCAGACGCGCGGCCGCGTCGCCGGTCACCGCCTCGATGCGTCGCACGCCGGACTGGACCGAGCCTTCCGAGACGATCTTGAGCGAGCCGATGAACCCGGTCGTCGGACTGTGCGTCCCGCCGCAAAGTTCCTTGGAAAAATCCCCCATCGTCAGCACGCGCACTTCGCTGTCGTACTTGTCGCCGAAGAACGCCATCGCGCCGTCGGCGATCGCCTGCTTCTGGTCCTTGAGCTCCGTGACCACCGCGCGGTCCTTGCGGATCTCCGCGTTGACCAGGTGCTCGATGCGCTGCATCTCCTCGGGTTTGACACCCTCGAAGTGCGCGAAGTCGAAACGCAGGCGGTCCGGCGCGACGAGTGAACCGCGTTGTTTGACGTGCGGCCCCAGGACGAGCCGGAGCGCGCTGTGCAAAAGATGCGTGGCCGAATGGTTCTTCATGATCGCGTGGCGGCGGGCCTTGTCGACCTGGAGCTCGACGGCGTCGCCGACGTGGATCTCGCGGCCCGTGGCCTCGATGTGGTGCAGAACGACCTCGCCGTTCCACTGGGAATCCGAGACACGGGCCTCGCCCGACGGCCCCTTGATAATGCCCTCGTCCCCGACCTGACCGCCCGACTCCGCGTAGAACGGCGTCCGGTCGGTCACGATGAGGCCCTGCTGACCTTCGCAGAGCGGTTCGACCCGCATGCCGTGATCGCCAGCGGCTGGGTGGACAAGGGGTATCTGCGGGTGTGCCGAGTGTTACGGAAGCGAGGCATACCCACATGCATGGGACTTGATACCGCGTGGCGTGGCGACCCCAAAC
>CAZHID010000031.1:12662-15458 GCA_964532445.1 uncultured Planctomycetia bacterium
TGACCTTTTTCGATCCGCTTGACCTGCGCGTCGCCGACGAAGATCGCCAGGACCTTGCCCGTGTCCTCGGTGCGCTCGTAGCCCGTGAAAACGGTCGCCGGAAGACCGGCGTGCGTGAGCGCGTCCTCGTTGACCGCGAAGATGCTGCCGGAGATCTTGGAGCCCTGGCGCGAACGCACGCGCTGCTCTTCCATGAGCCCGGTGAAATGTTTCTCATCCAGCGCGAACTGGTTCTGTTTGAGGACCTCTTCGAGGATCTCCTTGGGCACGCCGTAGGTGTCGTAATACTCGAACGCCGCCTCGGTCGCGCGCCGCGCGGAAAATGCCTCCTGGCCCGGCTTTGTCGTGAGCGCGATCGACTTGATCTTGATCTGCGCTTCCGGCACGCGGGTCTCGAGGATGGTCCAGACGGCTTCTTCCTCGCGTTTCACGACGGCCTGCGCGGTCGCGATGTTGGAGATGAGCTCCGGATAAGCGCGGCCCATGACCGCGGCGATCGCGGGGGCGAAGTGGTAGAGCGTCGGCTGACGGGCGCCCATGTCGCGCAGGTGGAGCGCCGACTTGCGGATCAGCTTACGGACGACATAGCCGCGGCCCTCGTTGGACGGCGCGATGCCGTCCGAGATCGAAAAGACGATCGTGCGCAGGTGGTCGAGCACCGCGTTGCGGTACTTGGTCTTGGCGTTCTTAAAAAGCGCCGCCCCGCCCGCCGCCTCGATCTCCGCTCGGATGTTCCGGAAAATATCGATCTCGAAGTTCGACTCCACGCCCTGGATGACCGACGCGAGACGCTCAAGGCCCATGCCGGTGTCGATGTTCTTCTGAGGCAGGGGCTTGAGGATGCCGCCGTCCTGGCGGTCGAACTCGGTGAACACAAGGTTCCAGATCTCAACGCCCTTGCCGGGCTCTTTGCCGACATAGATCTCCGAACACGGTCCGCAGGGACCGTTCGGCCCTTGGGTCGGCGCGTTCGAGGGCCAGAAGTTGTCCTCCGCGTCCATCGAGACGATGCGCTTGTCGGGCACGCCGATCTTCTTGTGCCAGATGTCGCGGGCTTCCTTGTCCTCGTGGAACACGGAGACCCAGAGATCGTCCTTGTTGAAGCGCAGTTCCCGGGTGATGAAGTCCCACGCGTACTGGATCGCCTCTTCCTTGAAGTAATCGCCAAAGGAGAAGTTCCCGAGCATTTCGAAAAAAGTGTGGTGATAGGCCGTCTCGCCGACGCGGACGAGGTCCGCGGTGCGCACGCACTTCTGGCAGGAGGTCGCGCGCTTGGGCTCCTTCTTGAGACCCATGAAGTTCGCCTTGAACTGGTTCATGCCCGCGCCGGTAAAAAGCAGGGTCGGATCGTCGCCCGGGATCAGGCTCGCGCTCGGATAGTACTTGTGGTCCTTGGACTTAAAATAATCTAAATAAATGGACCGTAATTTGTCGGTTTGCATGAAGCGTTTTCCGTTGTAAAAGGTTGAAAAACAGGAACGCGTATTATATCAAAAAGAAGACCCCGGGAGCGTCGGCCCCCGGGGTTCTTTTTTGAGACGGTTAACGGGTCGTTTACTTGGCCAGGATCGCGTCCGCGGTCAGGTCAGCCTCGTTGATCTTTTTCTCCATCTCCTTAAGGACGTTCGGATTCTCCTTAAGGTAGGCCCGGGCGTTCTCGCGGCCCTGGCCGATCTTGATCTCCCCGAAGATGACCCAGCTGCCTGAGTTCTTCGTGACCTGATGCTGCTCGGCAAGGTCCAGGATCGAACCGATATGCGACACGCCCTCCTTGAAGAGCAGGTCGAACTCGGCCTGACGGAACGGCGCCGCGCACTTGTTCTTCACGATCTTGGCGCGCACGCGCGTGCCGACCGTCTCCTCCCCCTTCTTGAGGATCGCCTGCCGGCGGATATCGATGCGGACGGACGCGTAGAACTTGAGCGCCCTGCCGCCGGGAGTGGTCTCGGGATTGCCGAACATCACGCCGATCTTCTCGCGGATCTGGTTGATGAAGATGACACAGGTCTTCGACTTCGAGATGGTCGCTGTGAGCTTGCGGAGCGCATGGCTCATGAGGCGGGCCTGGAGACCCACGTGCTGCTGACCCATGTCGCCCTCGATCTCGGCCTTCGGCACGAGCGCCGCGACCGAGTCGACCACGATCACGTCGACCGCGTTGGACTTCACGAGCATTTCGGCGATATCCAGCGCCTGCTCGCCGGTGTCCGGCTGAGAGACAAGGAGATCGTCGAGGTTCACACCGAGCACCTTGGCGTAGGCGGGATCGAACGCGTGCTCCGCGTCGATGAAGGCCGCGGTGCCGCCGCGCTTCTGCGCCTGCGCCGCGATCGAGAGACAGAGCGTGGTCTTACCGCTCGACTCAGGTCCGAAGATCTCGAGAATGCGGCCGCGCGGCACCCCGTTGCAGCCGAGCGCCACGTCCAGGGCCATCGCGCCGGTCGGGATGGAGTCGATCTTGGTCTTCACGTTCTTACCGAGCGTCATGATGGAGCCCTCGCCGAACGACTTTTCGATGTGGGCCAAAGCCAGGTCGAGCGCTTTGCGCTTCTCGTCCTTATTGGTCATCTTGTCCCTGGCTTCCTTGGCATCGCGGGAGGCTTCGCGCGCGGTCTCCCGGACGGCCTCGCGCGCCTCCATGGCCTTGGTTTTTTTCTCTTCTTTAGCGGACTTTACCATGCGATCCCTCCTGGGTCATTCGGTGCGGTTTGTTGATAGATTGAGAGGTTTTGGATGACGAAAAACCGAAGTCGGTGCCGAACAGGCGGACCTGTCCGCCGGTCTTACGCCGTGCGG
>CAZHID010000032.1:0-13688 GCA_964532445.1 uncultured Planctomycetia bacterium
ACCGCCTTGCGCGAGGCGGGATCGACCACACCGAGGATCGGCAGGCCCGGGAACTCCGCGATCACAGCGTCCAGCGCGAGTGCCGACGCGGTGTGGCAGGCGATCACGATCATTTTGACGTCTTGTTTCTTGAGGAAGCGGATGATCTCGCCGGAGAACCGGGTGATCGTTTCCTTGGACTTGGTGCCGTACGGCACCCGCGCGGTGTCGCCGAAGTACACGATGGGCTCGTCCGGCAGATGGCGCAGGAACGCCTTCACGACGGTGAGTCCTCCGAGCCCTGAATCGAATACGCCGATGGGTCTATTCATCCGCGTATTCTATCATGGCCGGGGACGGGTCCGAACCGGAGGAAAAACTACCGAAAAACTACGAACCGGAGGGTGAGGGAAAGCTCCATTTCATGAATTTGGGGAGGGCCTCATGTCTTGGCGCGCCCTTTAGACCGGGTATTTCGCGCTGATCGTGAGCATCGAGGATCAGATTGAGCTTGAGCACGTTCACCGTCGGCTCTCCGATCAGGCCCAACCACCGGCCTTGCGTGTTGCGGCGAATGAGTTCGTTGACCTGATAGTCCGTCAGTCCTCTCGCCTTGGCGATCCGGGGCGCCTGATAGAACGCCGCGGCGGGACTGATGTGCGGATCAAGCCCGCTGCCGGACGCGGTCACCAGGTCCACGGGGACGGGCGCGTCCGCGGGTGCCCCGGCCGTCTTCAGCTGGGCGACGCGCGTCGTCACCGCTTCTTTGAGAGCGGGATGGAGCGGCCCGTAGTTGGATCCGGATGACGCGGCGGCGTTGTAGGGAACCGGGCCCGTAGCCGAGAGCCGGCCCCAGAAGTACTCAGGCTCGCTGAAAGACTGGCCGATGAGCTCGGACCCGACCGCGCGGCCGTTCCACAGGACCAGACTGCCGTTCGCTTGGGATGGGAAAATCCTTTGGGCCAAAACGGTCACCGCCAACGGGTAGACGGCGCCCGTCAGAACGGTCATCACGAGCAGAAGCATCACGGCATTTTTGATCTGTCGCATAAAACTTCTCCTTTATATCCAGCCGAGAAAAACCAGGATCATGTCGATCGCCTTGATCCCGATAAAGGGCACGACGAGCCCTCCCAGTCCGTAGATCAGCAGATTGTCGCGCAAAAGCCGATTGGCGGGCAGCGGCCGGTACCGGACGCCTTTGAGCGCGAGCGGGATCAGGAACACGATCACGACCGCGTTGAAGATCACCGCTGAGAGGATCGCGCTGCGCGGCGTGGCCAGTCCCATGATGTTCAGGGCGCCGAGCGCGGGGTAAGTGCCCGCGAACGCCGCCGGGATGATGGCGAAGTACTTGGACACGTCGTTGGCGAGACTGAAGGTGGTGAGCGACCCGCGCGTCATGAGGAGCTGCTTGCCCGTCTCGACGATCTCGATGAGCTTCGTGGGGTTCGAGTCGAGGTCCACCATGTTGCCGGCTTCCTTGGCGGCCTGGGTGCCGGTGTTCATCGCGACCGCGACGTCGGCCTGAGCGAGCGCGGGCGCGTCGTTCGTCCCATCCCCCGTCATCGCGACGAGCCGTCCGGCGGCCTGTTCCTCGCGGAGGCGGCGGAGCTTCATCTCGGGCGTGGCAGAGGCGAGGAAGTCGTCGACGCCGGCCTCGGCCGCGATGGCGGCGGCGGTGAGCGGATTGTCGCCGGTGATCATGACCGTGCGGATGCCCATCGCGCGCAGTTCCGCGAAACGCTCCTTGATCCCGCCTTTTACGATGTCCTTGAGCTGGATCACCCCGAGCGCGTTCGTCCGTTCGGCGACGACCAGCGGCGTGCCGCCGGCGCGGGCGATCGTTCTAACCTCGTTCATGAGCGGTCCGGGGAAAGACCCGCCGCATCCTTTGACGTACGCTTCGATCGCGTCGGCGGCACCTTTGCGGATCTGCCGGCCGTCCGCCAGGTCCACCCCGCTCATCCGCGTCTGCGCCGTGAACGGCACGAACGTCGCGCCGAGCTCCTGCACGTTGCGTTCCCGGAGGTTGTATTTTTCCTTCGCGAGGACGACGACGCTGCGGCCCTCGGGAGTTTCGTCCGCGAGCGAAGCGAGTTGTGCCGCGTCCGCGAGGGCTTCGGCCGCGACACCGGGCGCGGGAACGAACCGCACCGCCTGCCGGTTGCCGAGCGTGATCGTGCCGGTCTTATCGAGCAGCAGCACGTCCACGTCCCCAGCCGCTTCGACGGCGCGTCCGGAGGTCGCGATGACATTGGCCCGGATCATCCGGTCCATGCCGGCGATGCCGATCGCGGGCAGAAGCCCGCCGATCGTGGTCGGGATGAGACAGACGAGGAGCGCCGCGAGCACCGTCACGGTCACGGGACTCCCCTGACCCGAAGCGCTGACCGCGTAGATCGAGAACGGCAGGAGCGTCACCGCGGCGAGCAGAAAGACCATCGTCAGACCCGCCAGCAGGATGCCAAGCGCGATCTCGTTGGGCGTCTTCTGACGCTTGGAACCCTCGACCATCGCGATCATCCGGTCCAAAAAGGTCTCTCCGGGGTCCGATGTCACGCGGATCACGAGCCAATCCGACAGGACACGCGTCCCGCCGGTGACGGCGTTCCGGTCGCCGCCGGCTTCACGGATCACCGGCGCGCTTTCGCCCGTGATCGCGCTCTCGTCCACTGACGCGACGCCTTCGACCGCCTCACCGTCCATCGGGATCACGTCACCCGCCTCGGCGAGGAGCACGTCCCCTTTTCTAAGACGCGACGCGGAAACAAGTTCGAACGCCGCGCCCTTTCGGGGCTCGCGGAGCTTCTTGGCCTGTGTGTCCTTGCGGGCCTTGCGCAGGCTTTCGGCCTGAGCCTTGCCGCGCCCTTCCGCGAGCGCCTCGGCAAAATTGGCGAAGATCAGCGTGAACCAGAGCCAGAGACACACGGCCAGGATGAACCCGGCAGGTTCCTCGCTCGCCCCGAAAAGGGCGTGAACGTAGAGCCCCGTGGTCAGAACAGACCCTACGAGCACCGTGAACATCACGGGGCTTTTGATCTGGTGGCGCGGGTCGAGCTTGCAAAAAGCGTTCACGGCCGCCGGACCCAGCAGCGAAAGGTCAAAAACGGGTCTGGGTTTGTGATGGGTGTTCATCTTAGGCTCCGATCTGGGCTAAATGAAAATGTTCAACGATGGGGCCGAGCGCCAGCGCCGGAAAGAACGTGAGCGCGCCGACGAGTACGACAACGGACGCCAGGAAAAGGATAAAAATCGGACCGTGGGTCGGCAGCGTCCCCGGTCCGGACGGCACCGCTTTTTTTCCGGCGAGCGAACGGGCGATCGCGAGCGCCGGGACCACGAGCCAATACCGCGATAAGAACATCCCGATCGCGAGCGCGACGTTGTAGAAGGGGTTGTTCGCGCCGAGCCCCGCGAACGCGCTGCCGTTGTTGTTCGCCGCGGACGAAAATGCGTACAGCACTTCGCTGAAGCCATGGACCCCCGGATTGAAGATCGTCGCCGTCCCCGCCTTCGTGACCACCGCCACGGCGGTCCCCGCCAGCACGAGCGCGCAGGGCACGAGAACGATGATCGAAGCCATCTTCATCTCGAACGCTTCGATCTTTTTGCCCAGATATTCGGGCGTGCGGCCGACCATGAGCCCAGCGACGAACACCGCGATGATCGCGAACGCGATCATGCCGTAAAGGCCCGACCCGACACCGCCGAAGATCACTTCGCCCAGCTGCATGAGCCACATGGGCACCAGACCCCCGATCGGCGTGAAGGAATCGTGCATCGAGTTGACGGAGCCGTTCGACGCGGCGGTCGTCGCCCATCCCCAGCTCCCCGACAGCGCGATGCCGAAACGCCCATCCTTCCCTTCCATGTTGCCGCCGTTCTGCAAGTCCCCAAAGGTCTGATCCGCTCCCGCTTGCGTGAGGATGGGGTTACCGGTCTGTTCCGCAGCGGCTCCGACAAGAAGGCACGGCACGAAGATCACCATCATCGTCAAAAAAAGCGCCCACCCCTGCCGGCGGTCCCGGACCATGTGGCCAAAGGTGTAACAGAACGCCGCCGGGATCAAGAGGATCGCGAGCACTTCCAGGAAGCCCGACAACGGCGTGGGGTTCTCGAGCGGATGCGCGGAATTGACGTTAAAAAAACCGCCGCCGTTGGTCCCGAGCTGCTTGATCGCGATCTGCGAAGCCGCCGGCCCGACCGCGATCGTCTGGGTGGTCACCGGCGCGCCTTGAGCGTCCTGAACGGGCTGGACCAGCTGGACCACAGCGGAAGTCTGGAACGTCTGAACCACTCCCTGTGATACGAGCGCGCCGGCCAGGATCAGCGACAGCGGCAGCAGAATATAGAGAACGCTCTTGGTCAGATCGGACCAGAAGTTGCCGATCGACGCGGCCTGTTTGCGGACGAACCCGCGGATGAGGGCGATCAGGACCGCCATCCCCGTTGCCGCGGAGACGAAGTTCTGGACGGTGAGCCCCGCCATCTGCGTGAGGTAGCTCATCGTCGTCTCTCCGCCGTACCCCTGCCAATTCGTGTTCGTCGCGAAGCTCACGGCCGTGTTCAAGGCGGAGTCGGGCGTGACGGCCGGCAGCTGCATCGGATTGAGCGGCAGCGCGCCCTGGAAACGCTGGAGCAGATACACCGCGGCCAATCCCGCCGCGTTGAAAAGGATCATCGCGACGGCATAAGTTTTCCATGACATCTCTTCTTCGGGCTTGATGCCGCAGATCCGGTAGACCGCTCTTTCGAGAAAGCTCAGGAAGCGGACGCGGCCTTCGTACACGTTCGCCATATAAAGCCCCAACGGCTTCACGCAGACCGCGAGCACCGCCAAGTACAGGAATGATTGAAGGAGGTTGTTCCAATTCATGAGAACCACTCCGGCTTAAGAAGTGCCAGTGTCAGATAAATAAATAAACCCGCCGCAAGGATCCCGCCGATCGCATAAATGACCGTCATCGCCGCTCCTTAAGGTTGTCCAAAAATTGGATCAGGCCGACCGTGGCCAGCGTTCCGATCGAGACGATAAGTGCCATCCAAATGTCCATCATGGTGATCCGTGCCTCCCAGTTCCGAGTATACGCGCGGCCGGACCAAAGTGTGAGTCAATAGAACGTCAAAAAGCGGAGTTAGTAGAACAGCTGGGAACGAAGCAGACGCGGCTTTTTCAGCGGACTGCTAGGCGTCGTAGCGGAGGCGGTAACCGACACCGGGCTCGGTCAGGATGTAGGCGGGACGGGTGGGATTGGGCTCGAGCTTGCTCCGGAGGTTGCTGATCGTGACACGCAGCAGGTGGTCGGTGCCTTCGAATTCCTCAGGCTTCTTGCCCCAGACGGCCTCCATGAGATGGGTGTGGGTCAGGACCTTCCCCGCGCTGAGCGTGAGGGTCTTCAGGACATCATACTCGGTGGGGGTGAGCTGAACCTCGCGGTCCCCCATCCGGATCAGCCGATGGGCCAGGTCCACCGTGAGCTTGCCGCTCTGGAAGACCGGGTCATCCCCTTTCCGGGCCAACCGCCTTAAGATCGCCCGGATCCGGGCCAGGAACTCGCCCGCCCCAAAAGGCTTGGTTAGGTAATCGTCGGCGCCCGCGTCGAGCGCGGCGATCTTGTCGGTCTCCTGGTCCCGCACCGATAGGATCACAATAGGCACCTGGCTCTTGCGCCGGATCTGACGCGTCACTTCGATGCCATCCATGTCGGGCAGCCCCAGGTCGAGCACCACGATGTCAGGATGGAACGTGACGCATTCCTCCAGGGCCGATTTTCCGGTCGCCGCCTCGGCGATCGCAAAATCATTGGAAGTCAGCGTGGCTTTGAGGAAGCGGCGGATGGACTTTTCATCATCGACGATCAGGACCCGCGGCGCGGCGGAGGCGGTCATCGGATCGGAAGCCTAAGCACGACGATCGTGCCGCCGCCCGGCCGGTTCTCGGCCCAGATCCGGCCCCGGTGAGCTTCGACAATGCCCCGACAAATGGAAAGTCCCAACCCCGTCCCCTCGAAGTTTTGCGGACGCTTCACCCGGTAAAATTTGTCAAAGACCTGCTCCAGGTCCCGCTCCGGAATGCCGAGTCCAAGGTCCAGGACCCGGATCTGGACCTGTCCCTCCACCTCAGACGCGTCGATCTCGATCGGCAGACCGAACGGCGCGTATTTGATCGCGTTATCGATCACGTTCACGAGCACCTTCATCATGAGACCGAAGTCCATCGGCACATGCGGCAGACCTTCCGGGATCCGAACCGTCACCTTCCGGTCTTCGAGCCGGCCCTCGAGCTCCTTGAGCGCCGAGCCGACCACGTCGCGGACCTCCGTGAGGCTCGCCGCTACCTTGATCGCGCTGGCCTCGAGCCGTGCCATGTCGAGCAGGTTGCCGACCAACCGGTTCAGCCGCTCCGCCTCGCCGTACGCGGTCTCGGTCAGCTCTTTACGTTCTTCGGGGCGCATGGAGGGATCTTCGAGCATCCCCGAAAGGGCGCCGGTGATCGACACCAACGGCGTGCGGAGGTCGTGGGAAATGGAATTGAACAACGCCGACTGGAGCTTTTCCTTCTCCTCGAGCAGACGGTTCTTCTGCGCCTCTTCCGACAGGAGGATCCGCTCCATCGCGGCGGCAGCTTGGCCCGTGAACGATTCGAGCAGGCGGCGGTCGTCCAGGCCCAGCTTGGCCGACGGTTCCTTGAGCGCGACCCCGAACACCGCGTACGTCTGCCGGCCGGTCTTCACCGGCAGGTAATACGCGGCGGCTCCCGGGAGCGTGTCGGTCCCGCGGCCGGCGGGCTGGCCGTTGCGGAACACCCAGTCAGCCACGGCCGTCTCGTGGTCGTTCACGGGGAATGAGGCGGTCTTTTCGGCGGCGCGGACGGACAAGCCCTCGGGCTCGAACAATGCCATCTCCGCCGCCAGCGCTTCGCGTGTGTGCTTCATCAGCGACAGCTGGGCCGCGCGGCGGTCGCGCGCGGCGGCCAAGTCGCGGCTCAGGTCATACAGCGCGGCGGTGTGGGCTTCGCGCTCGCGGGACGCCCTCGCCTGCTCCTGGACCCGGGTCGCCAGGTCACTGACCACCAGCGCCACGACGAAAAAGATGAAGAATGTCAGCAAATACTGGGTGTCCGAAACGGCGAACGAGTGGAACGGCGGGATAAAAAGGAAGTCGAACGCGATCACGCTCACCGTCGCCGCGAACAGCGACGGCCCGCGGCCGAAAAAAACCGCCGACGCGACCACGGCCGCGAGGTAGAACATCACCAGGTTGGTCGCTTCAAAGTGGGCCCGCGTCAGATATCCCAAGCCCGTCGCCGCACCGATCAGCAAAAAGCTCCTCGCGTAGTCCAGGGGTCTAAAATGTTTGCGGACCGATTCTGAAGGAGCCGGCTCGGCCGGTCTCGCGGCCCGGTTGATCACGTACACGTCGATCTCCGCGCTCAACGCGATGAGACGGTCCACGACCGTGCCGCGCAGACGGTCGCTCAGACTTTTTTTAAGCGGCTTGCCGATCAGGATCTTGGTCACGTTGTGGCGGCGGGCGTAACGGACCACCGCTTCGGCGATATCGTGACCGGAAAGTGCCGCCGTCTTGGCGCCCAGCTCCTCAGCGAGCCGGAGAGTGGAGGCGAGGTTCTTCTTGCGTTCGGGCTTGAGCGCCAGACCGGGTGTTTCGACGTACGCGACGAACCATTCCGCGTCGAGACCGGCGGCGAGGAGCTTGCCCGCGCGCACGAGCTCCGCGCTCGACAGGTACGGTCCCACGCACACCAGGATCCGCTCGCCGACGGGGACCGGCCCGCCCGACACACGGCGCTGGAGATAATCCTGCATCTGCGTGTCGACGCGCTTGGCCGCGCGCCGGAATGTGAGCTCGCGCAATGCCGTGAGATTGCTCTCCGTGAAAAAATTCTGGAGCGCCCGCTCCGCCGCGTCGGCCACATACACCCGTCCCTCGCGCAGCCGGCTCAGAAGCTCGCCGATCGGGATATCGACGACCTCGATCTCATGCGCGTCGTCCAGGACCCGGTCCGGCACCGTTTCGCGCATCCAGGCGCCGGTGACCTTGGCGACAACGTCGTTCAGGCTCTCCAAGTGCTGGATATTCAAGGCGGAGTAGACGTCGATGCCGGCCGCGAGCAATTCCTGAATGTCCTGGTAGCGCTTGGCGTGGCGGGAGCCGGGGACATTGGTGTGAGCGAGCTCGTCCACGATCGCGACCTTCGGCCGGCGGGCGAGGACCGCGTCGAGGTCCATTTCTTCGAGCATCGCGGGGCCATGCGGCAGGGACCTGCGGGGAACGATCTCGAGACCGTCGACAAGCGCCTGGGTTTCGGCGCGCTTGTGGGTCTCGACATAGCCGATCACGACATCAACGCCGCTGCGCTTGAGCCGGCGGGCGGCTTCGAGCATCGCGTACGTTTTGCCGACCCCGGCGGAATAACCGAGGAAGATCTTGAGCCGCCCGCCGGGGGCCTCTTCGGCCTTGGCCAGCTTGAGCAGCGCGTCGGGGTCCGGCCGTCTGGAAGGGTCCGGTTGGAATTGGGGCATATCGTTCCTCTATTCTATCCCCGAGCGGCCCCGCGGGATAGTCAAGGAAACGTCAAAAAGGGTTGTGGAAGGACGGAAAGCGGGCTAGGCCGCCTGCGCTTGGGCCTGGATGACTTCGTCGAGCTTGGCTTTGAGGACGGGCAGGATCGTGTCGTAGGTGTAGGAGCCGAGTGTCTCGGTCTTCTGCTTGAGCGTCACGGTGGACGGGCCGCACCAGAGGCCGAGATCGGCGTCGTCGGTCTCGCCGGGGCCGTTCACACGGCAGCCCATGACGGCGATCGTGATCTTCTTTTCCTTGGCGTATTCGGTCATGGCCTTCACCTTTTGGGCGAGGTCCACGAAGTGATGGTTCTCCACGCGCGAGCAGGACGGGCACGAGATCACGTTCATCCCCTTCCCGAAGTTCTTGGGGACCGAAATGAAGCGGCCGTTCTTCACGTCGTCGACGATCTTGCGGCCGGTGGAGATCTCGAGGTGCTTCTCGGGGTTCGGGACGGTGAGCGAAACGCGCAGCGTGTCGCCGATGCCCTGGCTCAGGAGTTTTTCAAAAGCGATACGGGTCTTGATGATGCCGTCGGGCGGAAGACCGGCTTCGGTGACGCCCAGATGGATGGGCACGTCCGGCCGGCGCTTGGAGAATTCCTCGTTGCAGATGATGACCTTGTCCGGGTCCGAATCCTTGAGCGAAACGACGAAGTTCTTGAATCCGAACTCGTCCATGAGCGAGCAATGCCAGGCGGCCGACTCGACGATCGCGCGGACGTGGTCACCTGGGTAACGCTCGAGGAACTCGGGGGCCACGGACCCGCAGTTGACGCCGATCCGGAGGGCGTTGCCGTGCTTCTTGGCGATCTCGACGAGCCAGCGGACTTTTTCCTTCACCGGGACGTCCTTGTTCAGGTGGTGAAGGTGGCCCGGGTTGTAGCGCATCTTGTCGACGAACGGCGCGACGAGCTCGGCCATGGGGTAGTTCTCTTGAAGGTCGACGACGAGGCGCGCCTTGGGATTCACGAGCTTGCGGATCTCTTTGAGGGCCTCGACGTCGAGCTTGTTGTCGACGGCCACGCGGATGAGGTCGGCGCCGGCGGCGTGGAGCATGTTGATCTGCTCGACGGTGGCGGCGATGTCGCGGGTGTGCGTGGCGCACATGGACTGGACCGCGACGGTGTTGCCGCCGCCGATCTTGAGGTCCCTGACTTGTACGATCCGGGTGGTCTGGCTCATAAATGGTTCCGTTAAAGGGCTCTGGGGCTGACGGACAAGGTGAATTCGGGGGTTATTTTATCACAGTTGATCAGAAGACCAGCCGCATCCCCACCGGGCAGTGGTCGGAGCCCATGACCTCGGGCAGCGTCCAGGCGTCGTCCAGCCGGGACTTCAGATCCGGCGAAATGAAATGATAATCGATGCGCCAGCCCACGTTCCGCTCCCGCGCGCGTGTGATCTGGTCCCACCAGGTGTAAAGACCGCCGTCCTTGCGGAACTCGCGGAGCGTATCGATGTACCCAAGCCCGACCAGCTTGTCGATCCACGCGCGTTCGATCGGGAGGAAGCCGGAGGTCCCGGAATTTTCCTTGGGCCGGGCCAGGTCGATCTCCTTGTGGGCGGTGTTCACGTCCCCCGCGATCACGATGGGCCGCCCCTGACGGCGCAAACCCTCGAAGACGTCCAGGATATGGTCATAAAATTTGAGCTTGTAGCGCAGCCGCGTCTCGTCCCGCTGGCCGTTGGGGAAATAGATGTTGAAATGCGTGAACTCCTCGAAGTCCGTCTGGATCACCCGGCCCTCGAGATCGAATTCCGGAACGCCGCAACCAACCGTCGTCTTGAGCGGCTTGCGTTTGGAAAAAACCGCGACGCCGCTGTACCCCTTACGGTCGGCATGGGCCCACGACGTGAAAAAACCTTCCGGATTCCTGAGGACGGGGGTCAGCTGTTCGGGGTGGGCCTTGGTCTCCTGGACGCCGACCAGATCGGCGCCGACGGCGGGAAGCCAGTTCAGGAAGCCTTTTTTCTCAACGGAACGGATCCCGTTGACGTTCCAAGACAGTAGGGTGAAGCTTTTTTTTGCCAGGGACTTAACGCGCGGCGGTCAGTTGGCGCTTGGGCGATGCCGCCTTGGGCGCGGCCTGCTTGGAGACCGGCTTGGAGGCCGAGTCGGCGAAGTCGAGCAGCATCTTCCGCGCGACGGAATCGTCGTACTGACGGACCGGCGACTTGAAGAGGTAGGCCGACGCCTCGACGATGGGTCCGGAGAGCTTCTGGTCCAGGGCGACCTTGGCCGCGCGGATGGCGTCGGTGATGACGCCCGCGGAGTTCGGGGAATCCTCGACCGAGAGGCGCAGCTCGAGGTTCATCGGAACGCCTCCGAACTGTTCGGCCTCGATGCGGATGAAGCAGAGCTTGTTGTCGTTGAGCCAGGGCACGAAGTCGCTCGGCCCGACGTGGACGTCGTCCTTGGGCGGGCAGGTGCCGTTGAGCTGGCTGGTGACGGCCTGGGTCTTGGAGATCTTCTTGGATTCCAAGCGCGTGCGGTCGAGCATGTTCATGAAGTCGGTGTTGCCGCCGACGTTGAGCTGATAGGTGCGCTTGATGGACTGACCGCGGTCCTCGAAGAGCTTGGCGAGCACGCGGTGGACGATCGTCGCGCCGACCTGGGACTTGATGTCGTCGCCGAGGATCGGAAGGCCCTTCTTGCGGAAGTCCTCCCCCATGATCTTCGAGACGAACACAGGCACCGCGTTCACGAACGCGCAACCGGCTTCCAGGGCGCACTGGGCGTAGAAGCGGACGTTCATCTCGCTGCCGACTGGGAGGTAATTCACGACGACTTCGACGTTCTTGCTCTTGAGCGACTTCACGATGCGCGCCTTGGCTTCCGCCTGGGACGCGTCGCGGTTCTTAAGGGGTTCGAAACGCTGGTTCTCGTTGAAGTCCTGATTGTGGGCGGCGATCGAATCGATGATGTACCCCTGCTCCACCTGGCACTTCATGCCGGGGATCTTGGACTGGAAAATGGTCGTGCAATTGGGGGGTGAAAAGATGGCCTTGGACAGGTCCAGTCCCACCTTGCGGCGGTCAACGTCAAAGGCGGCCACGTATTCGATGTCCGCGGCGTAGTATCCGCCGAAGTTCTTGGTGATCAGGCCTGGAACATTGGCCTTCTTGTCGGAGTAGTAATAACGGCCCTGGATGAGGGAGCTGGCGCAATTGCCGACGCCAAATATCGCGGTGCGGATGGAGCCCATAAAATGCACTTCCTTACTTCTTTGCGGTCAAAAAATCAGCCTAACCGGCAAAATCGGGCGGTATAGGATAGTAAAAAACGGGTCGGTTAGCAACCCTCAGCCAGGACAGACATCCGAGGCTCCCGACCACATCAACTTGAGGGCATCGTAGACCTTTTTGGGGGCCAGAACGGGCGCCGCGGTACCGGGCGCGGCCGGACGGACCTTCATGATCCCGAACCACTCCTCGTTCACGTTCATCCCGTCGGCCGCCTCAAAATCCGCCGGATAAGCGGCGCTGGAACCTTGCGCGGTCGTGTCTTGGACGGTCCAATTGGACGGGGTCAGCGGATCCGCTTTCCACCAGGAGTCGGTCCATTCATAGACAAAGCCGCCAAGGGCCTGACCGGCCGCGTTAAGCCGGGTCGTTTGAGGGTCCAGCGCGCGCCACTGGGACTCGATCATCCAAGCTTGAGCATCCTCATCAGCCTTGGAGGTCAGCATATTAAAGCTGTCGGCACCGTACGCCAGGACCATGACGGGTTTATTGGCATCCTTTCGGATGGTGTCGAAGGTCTTCTTCCATCCCCAGGCGCCTTCCCGGCCGTAAATACCCAATGCATCCGCATCGGGAGTGAGGCCTGATATCCATTTGATATTGTCGTGTCCGAGGACCTCGACGATCACGGGCCGGGATGGGTCCTCAGCCTTGATCTTCTGGGTCAACTCGTTCAGGAACGTGTAATAGGACTCCCAGATCGACTGGCTCAGTTTTTCGTCCCCGCGCAGAAAGCCCTGGCGGTTGGAGATCACCCAAGCCGCGATGCCGTCGGAGTTCTCAAGCCCCCGGACCGCCTCAAGCACGTTCTGGGTGATCCGATCGCGGGTGGCCGCGTCGGCGTAGTTGGGAATACCCGGCTGGGACCACAGTTCGGGATCGAGCGCGGCAAAGGTCCAGATCTTATGGTTCTTGAGGAGATCGGATGCGATGCTCTGGGCGCCCGGGAGATTGTTGGGGCTCACATAGGTGATGACCGAGTTGATGCCGGCATCGGCCATCAGCTTACCGTCCTCGTTCCAAGGGCTGGTGGTGTCCGCCAGATGGTCGAACGCGGGACCCTGACCGATAGGCGTCGGGCTGTAGACCACCCCGCGCACCCAGACCGGCTGACCGGCCGCGACGAAGTTCATACCGCCCTCGCCCGTCCGGGCGATGCGGATCAGCGGCGAACGGACCGCGTCGGGATCAGCGGCGGTCGGGGCAGCCGCTTCAAACGCCGGAACCGTCAGAGACGGTCCGGCCACCGTAAAACCCAAGACCTCAGGCGATATCACGCCGGGCTGGTTCCAGAGCGTCTTAAGACCCGTCAGCGCGAGCTTCGGGGTCGTGACCGTTGCGGAAGGGTTCTGAGGATCGGCCACAAGTTTGTTGAGCCCGAACCATTCTTCGTTCACGTTCAGGTTGCCCGGAACGTCATAATCATACCGGTAGGAGGCGCTGGACCACTGGGCCGAGGTGTCCTGCACCTTCCAGCTAGCGGGGTTGTTCGCGTCAGCGCGCCACCACTGGTCCGTCCACTCATAAAGGAACCCGCCGAGCGCGGTGCCGGAAGCGCGGTCCATGGTGGTGCTCTGACGGAGGTCCTTCCAAAGCGACTGAAGGTACTGTGCCTGGGCAGGCTCATCCACAGCTCCGGTCTGGGCGTTGTAGCTGTCGGCGCCGTACTCAAGCGCGATCAAGGGCTTGGCGAGCTTCTTGGAATAGTCGTCAAAGAGCCCGTCGAACTTGTCACCGCGGTACGCGATCAGACCGACCGCATCAACATCCGGGATGAACTTGGCGAGGGTGTCCAAGTACTGCGTCTCGCCGAGGCCCATGATGACCGGGCGCGCGGGGTCAAGCTGCTTGATCTTTTCGGCCAGTTCATTGACGAAC
>CAZHID010000032.1:13708-14122 GCA_964532445.1 uncultured Planctomycetia bacterium
GTCTTATCGGGGGACGGGACGCCCTCGAACGCGGAGTTGTTCTCGTTACCGAGGATCCAGCCGAGGATACCGGTCTCGTTCTTGCCCGCGGTGACCATGCCGAGCACTTCCTTCTCGATCGCTGAACGCACCGCTTCGTCGCGGTAATCGGCCAACGGACGCGACCAGAACCCGAGGTCATGACCAAGGAAAGTGTAGATGCCTTTGTCATAAAAATCCCCGGCCGCTTTTACCGCGCCGGCCAACTGGCCTGGATCGACATAAAAACGGATCGAGTTCACTCCGGAGTCCTTCATGAGCGCGGCGTCCTTGATCCAGGGCCGGTCTGGGCTCGACCAAAAGGCAGCTGAGGCCCCGTCACGGGCTGGACCGTAGCTGTAAGCGACCCCCTTAGCCCAGAACGGCTGGCCGTTC
>CAZHID010000032.1:14145-15031 GCA_964532445.1 uncultured Planctomycetia bacterium
GACGGTGTTTCGGAACTGGAGGGGGTCTTGAGCGTAATGGGTGCCGGAGCGGGGGCCGGTTCCGGCGTTTCGGCCGGGATCGTGATCTTGGCGGCGGATGCTTCCGGCGTGACGGTCTTCACCGCGGCCGGGACGACAGCCGGCGGGGTCACCTTGGCGCCCTTGTCGGTCACGACGGTGGTCGCGCCCTTGGTCCACATGGATTTGAGAACATGATAAGCCCGTGTCGGCGTGCGCTTATCGACACCGTTCTCGACCTCCTGCGGTCGCGGGGTGATGGAGACGACGCCCCACCACTCCTCGTTGATGTTCATCCGACCGGGGGCTTCGTAGTCATAGTAATAGGCTGAGTGGGACCATTGGGCAGCCTGGTCATGGATGGCCCAAGTGTGCGCGAGGGCTTCGTTGCCCTTCCACCATTCATCGGACCATTCGAACACGAGACCGCCGATCGCGTTGCCGCTGCCGGTCTTCACGACCGAGTTGCGCTCGATGTCCTTCCATTGGAGCTCAATGAAGCGCGACTGGGACTGCTGGTCTTCCTCGCGGGTGTAGGCGTTGAACCGGTCGGCGCCGAACTCGATCATCAGGACCGGCTTGTCGTAGGTCTGCTTGATCTGGCGGAACAGGTTGCCGAAGCTCGCGCCGCGGTAGGCGATGACGCCGAGCACGTCGACATCAGGGGTTTCCTGGGCGGCGAAGTGAAGGCTCTTGATCTCACCGATGCCCATGATGACCGGGCGGGACGGATCGATCTTCTTGAGCTCCTTGGCGATGTTGTTCACGAAGCGGTAGTAGATGCGGGCGCGGGCTTCCCACATCTTCTCGGGATCGCCGAGTTTGTCGATCTCCTCGTTGGACCAGTTGCGGACATTGCGGTCAAAGC
>CAZHID010000033.1:0-346 GCA_964532445.1 uncultured Planctomycetia bacterium
AGGAAGCGCGGTCTTCCGTGAAACGCCCGGAGGCGATCATCCAATCCCAGATCTGCGGCTGGTGGTAGAGGGAGCGGAAGATCTGATCCACAAGAGTAGAAGGGCTCTCTCCATAGATGGAGCGGAGGTCCGACGTTTCGGCGACCCAATGCTGGACCATCGCCAGCTGGATACCGAGTTGTTTCATGAAAATTGAGACTTCGACCGGAGCGGTCGAGGCTTCAGGACCCGACACCCGCTGACCGCTGACCGCCGCGGCGGTGAGCAGAGCCAATTCCATGGAGCGGGTCCTGTCCGCATCCGACAGTATTTGGGACTGCACCTGATCAAAGCCTCTGGGCTGGGC
>CAZHID010000033.1:356-4069 GCA_964532445.1 uncultured Planctomycetia bacterium
GGCCTGGCGCTGGAAACCGGCCATGATGCGGCGACCTTCGAGGCACTCAGAGCCAAGGGCCACGCCGTGCGCTGGTCCGACGAGGCGCTGGGTGGCGCGCAGGCCATCTTGCTGGACCCGTCCGGCGTGCTGATCGGCGCCCCATGCGACGGTCTTGCCGTAACGGGCCTTGGCGTCAAAAGCGCCGGCCGCCGCGAACGACGCGAGCATCACGCGCAGCTGCGCGCCCCACTCGGTGATGTCCGCCGTGCGGTCTGCCGCCTTGGCTTCGGCGAGCGCGCGCTTCTTTTCCGCGGCTTTGAAGGGATGCTTGAGACCGGTGCCCGCGTTGTCCTCGATCTTCACGATGTCGACATCGAACGGAGCGGCTTCGAAGATACTCCCCGAGGGATCGCGCATGAACAGGCGCGTGCGGACCACTTCGCCCTTGTCGTTCCGCACGAGCTCGAAGTCGACGAGCTGGGCGTCCTCGTTGCGCAGGACTTCGCCGGTGAACCGGCCCTGATCGTCCACACGCTTGAAGATCGGGCTCACGAGAATGTCGTACATGACATAGGACATCATGGAATAACGCATCTGGGCCAGCGTCGTTTCGGAAGGCTCCTCACCGTACATCTCACGGTACTTGGCGCGGAACGCGTCGCTCTGAAGGTAGGTCTCCATGCTCCGAGCGGACTCGCGGGCATGGGTGCCCATCCGCTCATAGACCTTCTCACGAATGCCGGCGAGCAGGTACTCGGGCAGCATCTCGAGGATGATGCCGCCGCGGCCGACATTGCCGACCTTGTCGACGCTGACGCCGAACAGCTGATGGAAAAGTGTGTAATCCGGCGCTTCGTCCCCCGTCTGCTGACGCGCCATCGCGTCGGCATCCTCAGGGGTGTACGAGACCATGATGCGGCCGAAGATGGTCAGGAAGGTGGTCGGCTTTTCGTTCAGGACGACCTGGAATTTTTTCTCACCCACGACGCGGTCGCGGACATGCTCGAGCGCCTGCGGCGTGAGCATCATCGCCGGATGCGTGTGGATGTACTGTTGAACGACGAAGTTATCCGTCGTGGACTGGTCGTAGAGGAATTCCGCCGCGCGACGCAGCTCCGCCTCACGCTCGGCGTCCTTGGCGCCCGCTTCCATGCGGAACACGTCCGTCTGGCGGCCGCCCGACTGGGTCCCTGCTTTCGCGATGAAGAGGTTCGTGGCGGGACGCTCCGCGAAGAACGGCGCGAGGCCCTGCCAATTCCGGATCCCGAACAGGGCTCCGCCCTGCTCCGCCAGACCGCCGAGATCCGCTTCGAACGCGTCGCTCCAGCCGTTCAAAATGAGGTCGATGATCCGGTCGTGGCCGAGACCTGAGTCGTTTAGCGCCTGGGTCCAGGACTGGTACCACTGCACTTCACCCGGCATCATCACGCGCAGTTCCCCGCTCTCGGGGTCGTACGCGAGGTGATACTCGGCCTTGTCGTACATGAAGGTGTAGGCCGACGAGGAGCCGTTCACATTGTGCGGGTAGCCGAGCTTTTCGAACTCGCGGCGGACGAACGGATTGAGACCGTGATACGGGATGGGATTGTCCACGATCATCGGATCCTCTTCCGTGAACGACGCGGCGACGAAGACACCCTTGGGGTTACTCTTGAGCTGTTCGTCGGCGATGGTCTCGGCTTGAGCGCGCGCGGCTTCGCCGTGCATCTGGACGTACGCGGCGACGAATTCCTCGCGGGAGAGGAACATGTACGCGCCTTCGGCGGCATAAGCCGTATGGCCGGAACCGTTGTAATTCTCGATCTTGCGGAGGCTGCGGCCGATCATCACGTTGACCGGGAAGCCCTCCTTCTGGAGCGTGGGGCCTTCTTCGACACCGGCGGTCATGTGCTGGCGGCTGGGAGGCGCGACGTACATGATGTTGGAACGTTCGCCGGCCTTGAGGACCGACGCGCCGACGTGGAGCCGCACGGGCACGGGACGACCTTCGCTCTTGTAGAACGCGACTTCGCGCCAGTTCACCTGGTTGAGCCAGATATCCTCGTTGGGCGCGTAACCGCCGACCGCGACGGCGCGGTGCTCGACCCGGGCTTCGACGCCGGACGCCGTGGGCGTCACGGTCACGAGACCCAGGTGGTCGTTGCGTTCGGTCTCGGACATTGCGCTGAAGTCGGAGGTCTTGGTCACGATCAGATTCCGGACGAACCCGTAGATCCACGCATAACGCTCCGTTCCAAGACCCAGGATCTCTTCCTGGGTGAACGGCTGGCCTTCCTGGGGAACGCCGTCCTTCAGGATGGGGCCCCGGATCTCATCGTAGTCGGTGAAGCCGATGCCGCGCATCGTCTGACCGAAGATCGGCGGGTAATTGAACACGTGGTCGTAGAAGATCTCGGCGCCGAGGCCGGCGATGTCCTTCCAGAGCTGGTCCTGAGAAATCGAGTCCTGGCCGAGTTCCGAGTACGCGCGGGTCCGCTCGAGAACGAGCGCGATGTAAGTAAGTTCGGCGATCTTGGCGAGCTGTCTCAACACTGCCTTGCGAGCTTCAGGATCATCCCCCGTGACGCTTTCGGCCAACTGACCGATCACGCCCTTGTCCGTGTAGGATCCGGCGAGCGCCTGCCAATTCTTGTGCGTCACTTCCGTGCCGCCAAAAAGTTTGGCGATCTTCTTCTCGAAGTCCGCGCGGCGCGGGTCGTTCGCGGGCAGGACCTGACGGACCATGTCCACCGCGGCGGCCTGGGCGTAAGCCATGAACTCGCCGAAGGCGGTCTCGCTGATACCTTGGGCCGAGTCAGGCCCGCCGAGCGCGGCCATCGCCGCGTCGTAAGCGGCTTCCGCGCCTAATGACTTCGCGGACGCGGCGGTCTTGTCGTAGCCGCTCTTACGCTGGTCACGGCCGGCACCGCGGGCTTTTTCGAGCGCCGCTTCTTTTTTGATCTCTTCAGGGGTCTTGGCCTTGTCGCCCGCCGACTTGAGCGAACCGGTGTCGCCCTGCGACGTGGCGAAGTCGCCCTCGTGGATCGAACGGGAGGGCTTGATCAGGAGTTTTTCGATACGGTCGGCTTCGGTCCGCGCGGCGGCGCTTTGGGCGGCCGTGTGCGGCTCGGCCTTGTCCTGCGCGGCCAAGTCCTCATGCGCGGCCAGCCAGCGGCGGTAACCGTTCCGGGCTTCGGCGAAGTTCTGACGGCGGTCGGCGATCGTTTCGGCGCTCAGACCGTTCAGGGCGTACATGCCGCCCGCGGCGAGCCAGGACGCGAAGTCGAGGTCTTCCAGACGGGTCTGGTGGACCGCGGCTTTGAGCTGAACGTGCACGCCGTCACGCTCGGTCCTCATGCCGTAAGAGCCTTTGTTCGTTTCTTCTTCCTGACGGTACGCGGCGGAACGTTTGGCGGCCTCAGGACGCACCTGTGTCAGGTAGAACTCGTGCGCGCCGGCGTAATCGCCCTGCGCGAGGAAATCATAGAGTTTGACGGCACGGGCACGGGCCGTGTTCATCTGTTCCCGCCATTCTTCGACCGTGTCCTCACCCACACCCATCGCGACATAGACCGCGTTGGGGTCGGAAGCGAGCCACATGCGGACCATTTCGGGCGTCATCGAACGCGGGCGGGCCTGGCCGGCACCGTCGACGATCGCGAGCGCGGAATTCGGGTTCTCGCGCTTCATGAGGTCGCGCAGATAAGCGGGTTCTTCGAGGAGCGCGATGAGCTCCGGCGCGGGCAGGCCCG
>CAZHID010000033.1:4079-8037 GCA_964532445.1 uncultured Planctomycetia bacterium
ATATCGGCACGCTGGGCGGCGAGATCATAACCGCCGTACAGGCCGATGACCTTCACCCCGAGAACGAGAATGCGGCCGCCGATCTCCCGGCGGAGCGTTTCGAACGCGGCGTCATCGAGTTTGGACAGACCGCGGCCGGATCTCCTCCACTCCCGCAGGTTGGTCCCGTAAGACAGAAGATGGGCTTCGATGGCTTTTTCGTCCATCCCGGCGCCGTTCAAGAGCGCCTGCACCTCGTCGGCCGTCTCATCGAGACTGGCGTCCACGTGATAGGTCAGGATGTCCTTGGCTGTCTGGCCGGTGGTGGTCACCAGGCGGAATTCGGCGGGCGGCTCGATGCCGTACCACTGATAAGCGACCTCGGCCGCGAGCGCCGCGTCCTTGGCGCCCAACGCGTTCAGGAAGTCGTTCAAGCCGGCGAACTCCGACGCGGGGTCCGCGAACAGGGTCTCGATCCTGGCCCGGACGTCGAGCGGGACGAGGGAAAGGCTGCGGGTGATCAGATGTTTTTCGATGCGCTGGCGATAGGAGGGGGTCGAGTCATCCGCCGCCGGAACGGCGTCCAACGCGGTCATCAGGTCTTCGATGCTCATATTGGGATCGGACAGGTCCAACTGCTCCATCTGCCACTTCAGGACATCCCGAAGCGCGGGGTCCTGGCCCTCCAGAAGCTCGATCAACGCCGCGGCGGTCTTCGGACGTCTGCCCCAGACGATCGATTCGGCGAACGTGCGCTCCTCGTCGGTGAACATTTTGAAGGCGTAGCCGCGGGTGCGCGCGAACACTTGGTGGATCGCGGGACCGGGGGCGTTGCGCGGGTCGCGGACGGCGCCGCTGAAGCGGTCGGCCTTGTACTCGGAACCGCGGACGACCTTCATCTCGTTCCAGAGCGCGACCAGCGGGTTCCGGCGGCGCGCCAGCTCCCACGCGCGGTGCATCAGGAAGGTCTTGATATGAGGAAGGGTGCGGTTGGCCTTTTCGAGCTGCGCGATGACGAGGTCGCCCATCCAGGCGGAAAGGGTCCGGAGTTTCGCGAGGTGCTGCTGGTCATCAAAGGTCTGACCGAACTCGGACAACGCCTCGGTGACCATGTCCATCTTGGGCACGAACGCGCCGTCGATCTGGGCGAAGTGACGCTTCACGTCGGCGTCGGCATAGAATTTTTCCTGTTCTTCGCGGAGGACACGCATGAACGTGTCGAAGTCCCCTGTCGCGCGGGCGGCTTCAAGCTTCTGATGGATCTCGCGGGCGGCGGCGACAAGACGGTCACGGCTGGCCTGGTTGAGGACACCCCAGAACAGGAGCGCCTGCTCGGTCTGCAGCCGGTTCACGAAACGGATCCACTCCCAGTCCTTCGGCAGGCAGAAGCCCGCGATGAAGTCGGAGGTCGGCTTGGCGTTCACGCGCGGGCTCGGTTCGCTGCGAAGGTTGGACTGGTGCGCGAGCATCTGGGAATCGCCCCAGCCGGCCGCGTTGTACGCGAGGCCCGCGATCGTCCAGGTCATCGCTTCCGCGAGGAGACCGGTGTTCTCGTTGGGCTTGGCCACTTCGGCGCCGCGGGACGTCGTCATCACCGCCGGACGCTTGTTGAACAGTCCCACCACCTGGAGCGCGGCGTCGTGGGAAATCCGGTCCGTGGCACCGACCCACTGCGGCCATTCCTGGATCGAACCGATCTCGGTGTCCGCGCCGAAGTCGATACGGCTCGGCAGGTACACGAGGTTGAAGGCCTTGACCGGCCCGTCGTAAGTGAGCGCATACCTCGGGTCGGCGGCCAGACGGCTCAGGTCATGCAGGCCGATGACCTCCTTGGCCGCGGTCGTGTCCTGGATCAGGGTCAGGCTGTAAAAATAACGTTCAATGAACTCGCTGAAGCTTCCGTCCTGAGCGAGAAGTCCGTCCTGCTTGGCGGCCAACTCGGCGACGCGTTCACGTGCCAGCGAGCGTATCATGCGGTCGATCGTGGCGGTCACATCGGCATCCTGCCCGTACTGGGCGACCGCGTCCGCCCGGGTCATGCCCGTCGCGGAGGCGAAGTCGCTGAGCGCGGCTTCGGACAGTTCGTCCGCGTGCGCGGCGGCATAATCGGCGGCGGAAGCGGGCACACCCTCTCCGGAAAGCACCGGCAACGCGTCGATATCGGCGGCGGCTTCCTTCATTAGGGCCTGAATAGCCAGCGAGCGCTCGATGTTCGCCAGTTCCTGGCTCCGGTCAGCGGACCTGATCAGGTCCTCGAGCGTCTGTCCGGGCCAATTGGCGAGGAGCATCGCTTCGGCCCGGGCTTTGAATTCGGCGTCCGCGGCGTGTTCAGCCAAATAAGCTCATCCAACGCTTGGCCAAAAAGTGGATCACCGAAGCGGGACGTCCGAGCATCGACTGATAATCCCCCGTCGTCAGCCCGTAGACCACCTGTTCGCGTTGGGCGCCGGCGCTCACGCCGAGCTCGATGCGCGCGGTGAGGTCCAGTTCCTTGGCCGCGATCTCGCCGGCGGCGGCCAGCGTCGCGCGGTATTCGGCCTTCTTAGCCTTGACCTCGGCGTGGAGGCCATGCTCATCCTTGACCTTGCTGATGAAAAGTCCTTCCATGATCCAGTAGCCGAGCAGATGCTGCGTCATTCCGAGCGACTGGGTCGTCCCGATAAAGATATTCCTGAGCAGCTCACGGCGCTCGGATGCTTCGGTCTGGTAGGTCCGATACGATCCCGACGCAGCGGTCTGAGCGTCCACTTCGGTCACTGGATCGCTCATAAGCTCCAACGCGACTTCCCTCAAGAGTTCGAACGGTTCCTGCGAAACACCGTCGGCTTCGCGTTCCTGGTGGAGCCGGGCCATCCTGAGAATGGTGTCATCGGCCTGTGCCAGACGTTCGACCGCGGCCGCGGTCGCGGCGACGGCGTCCGTCCATTCGGCGTGAGCTTTGACCAGCTGACGGACCGCTTCCTCGCGGTCCTCCGGCCGGGATTCCAGCCGCGCGAGCTGCGCCCGCTCTTCCGCGGACGCGAGCTGACGCACGACGATCTCACGCGCGATCGCGACGTATTCGCTGGCCTTGGCCCGCTTGATGTTGCGGTAAAGGGGTTCGCTCCAGTTGCGGAGCGTGTTCTCGAGCAGCTGGTAGTCGATGTGTTCGTTGTGGATGAAAAGCGGCAGCGAGACCTGGACGTTCTCGGCCATCTCGAGCACCGTGTCGTCCGGGCTGATGTAGGTGTTGGCCGCGCCCTCGCCCATCATCTGACCGAGCGTCTCGTTCTCGGCGCCGGTCCAGTCGCGCGTGAACGGATCGATCGCGTACATCATCATCGCGTAGTCGTAAGCGCCGATGTCCTTCGAGATACGGCGGTGGAGAAAAACAAATCCCGCGTCCTTGCTCACCGCGGCGTCAGCCTGCACCCGAAGCCGGGCGATGGCCTTCTGAAAGTCCTGTTCGAGCGCCGCGAGCGCCGCGCGCGCTTCTTCGACGCGCCGTTCCGTGGCGCTGACCGCTTCGTCGAGACCTTCGGCGATCGTGCCCGACGTCAGGTTCATGTCGCCCAGCAGCAGGCGCACCGCCTGGACCTTGCGCGCCGTCACGGCGTCCGCGCCGTCCGCCGCATAACCGTCCGCCGTCAGCTTCTGGAAAATTCCGAGCAGCTGCGCCCGGCGGCCGTCAGCGGCCCCTTCGTCGGTGATCCGGTCAAAAAGCATCTGAGCCGCCGACTCGCGCCGCTCCGCCAGCACCGCGTCGCGGTAGCGCTGGTTGTGGGAGGTCAGCTGGTTCAGCGCCTGGGCGGTCTTCTGGCGAAAATCCTGATTGAAGCTCTTTTCGAGGTCGTCCACGGCGCCGGCGAACAGCATGCCCGGCACTTTGCGGCCGGTCTCGCCGGCGAGGATCTCGAGCTGGGAGATGCTGCTGCGAACCTGGACGGCGGAAAGACGGACCCGGTCGGCGAACTTGTCGTTCAAGCCGCGGAGCGCCTCC
>CAZHID010000033.1:8047-13161 GCA_964532445.1 uncultured Planctomycetia bacterium
CGGCCGAGCTGAGACGTCCGACGCCCGCGAGGAGTTCCCGGACGCCGCGGACGGCCTGCTTGAGGCTCGAAGTGATCCGGACGTGTTTGGCGGTCGCGATCGAAAGGGCGGAGAGCGAAAAGGCACGGGTGAACAGGACCGACCAGATGCTCTGCTTCTTTTCACGCGCCTCGCGCCAAAGTTTGCGGATGTTGAGGATGTCGGTCTTGCGGTCGTAGCTGCTCTTGAGCGCTTCCTGCAGACGCGCGCGGAGTTCGGTCGTCGTCTTCGCCGTGCGGATCGCGTCGCGGACGGGCTCCACGCTGAAAGGCTCATCGATGCGGCCGCGGGCGGCCAGCCACTGGGTCCAATGCATCCTCCAGCGCATGAGAAGGTCGCGCTTCTGTTCCTGGAGCGCCGCGGTCGCGGCGTCCGCCGCCGGACGGCGCAGATCGACGTCCTTGAGCGCTCGGCCGCGGTCCAGGCTCACCAGGCGGAACGGAAGCTCCTCGTCGAGGGACATTTCGAGATAAAAAGCAAAAAGGTTCGATCCGTCGAACGCGGTCGACCGGCGCAGCGCGTCAACGAGCGCCGCTTTGACCTCGCGACTGTACGGCGTGATGAACTCCAGGACCTGAAGCATCGCCTGACTGGGATCCTCCCCCGTCCAGACCTGGACGGCATGAAGGTAGGACATCGCGGCCAGCATCCGGAACGCGTCCAAGCGGCGGCGAGCTTCGACGGAATCGTCGGCGGCGGTCATAGCTCCGCCCTGCAGCGTGACACCCATCTCGGCGGCAAGCGCCTCGAAGCCTGTGTCGAGCCAAATATCATCGCCGCGCACGTCGGCGAGCGTGTTCAGGTCGTTCGTGTGACGCAGCTGAGGGACCTTGCCCTGGGCGGCCAAAGCATCAACGGAAGCTAGAATGTCGCGGACCGGGTTGGAGCGGTCGGCGGGACCGCCGCGAAGGGGCTCAAGAACATTGGCGCGCGCATCTTCGATCATGGTGGTCAGGAACGCGCTGTCGATCGGTTCGATCCTGTCGGGTTCAGCCAAAGTGGTCTGGACCCCTTTTGCGCTCACCTCCGCGATCTTACGGATCGGCATGGACTGTTCGGACATCCGCGCGGCCTGAAGAGGCTGGATGCTCGAAACGACGAACGCGGCGCCGCGGGCCGGATCCATGGCAAGCGGATTGGCGGCGAGAAAGATCACCCCATCTTGCACGAACACGAAACCGACCATGCTCATGGACTCGGCCAAAGGCACGTCCTGGCGGCCGATGCTGGTGATGCGAACGGACCCTTTGTCGAACGAGGTCTTGAGGACCGCCTCAGAGCCGACGACTTCGCTAGAAACCTGCTTAATGACACCCTCAACAACGTACGCCTCTTCGGCCGCATTGCGCACGCTCATCCTGACACGCTGACCTTGCTCAATCGCCGGGGCCAATAGATGCTGGATCGCCGTCAAAGAAAATACGCCCGCCATCCGCGCGCCGTCAGCCGGCGCGGTCTTCATCACCACCAATGTGCTATCAGCGCCCGGGGTCACGATCACTTGCGAACCATCGGGAAAAGCCCGGCCGAAGATCTCGTTGACCTTGTCGATGATATCGGGATGAGCGAACCGCTCGGCGACGGATCGGACCAACGGATGGTATCCAAAGAAGCTCATATTGACGAAAGTGGTCCGATGGCGGGTCATCGTGGCCAGGACCGCTGAGCGCGAGGCATCGGAACGGCTTCCCTTGAGGCTCAAGGCTGCGGTCATCGCGAGGATCATAGGCGCGGTGTTCGAACGGTCCGAGCTCCGAAGTGTTTCAAGGAAGCCTGTTTTTTGGGTATCGTTGAGCCAGGACGATTCACCCTGATCGATGATCCGCACAAGAGAGTCCTGCCACGCTTTGGCAAGCTCCGCCGAAATGCCCGCAGGCTGGTTGTAGGACGTTTCCGCGTTGATGAGATCGACGACCTTCAAAGCGGCATCCAACCACCGGTCATCCTCATCGCTCTTCAAAGCTTCGATCATCTCCTCATCCTGCGCCATCCGCGCAGCGCTGGAACTCAACTTAAGCGAGGCCATATGATGAATAAAGACCGCGAGCTGGCCCGATCCCATGTTGCGTTCGTTCAGCTCTAGTTCACGGTCCGCGTCGGAAACTTCCCTCAAGCTGAGCGTGTAAGCGACCGCATCACCCAAACGCTTCTGTTCGGCCCTCTGGGCCAGCGCATCAATGAATTCAACCCTTACCCGCTGCCCCATCCAACCCTTGAACACGTCCGACAGCTGCGGCTTGCTCATGTTCAGCGAGGGTTCCAGGTCCTTGAAATCAAAGCCATAGTGTTCTTTAAAAAACTCAAGGAAAGACTGGGGATTTCCCCTCATCGCCGTCGCGATATGTCCCGAAAGTTCCTTAGGCAAGGATGCGTTCTCGATAACACCGGCAAAATGCAGCATCCGGTTCTCTACGGTGTATGGAGAGTCCGTGCCTCGAGTCCTCAGAACCTCGGACCTGAGTTCCTGAGCGGCGGCAAAATAATCCTGCTGGCGAAGCAATTCGCGCACTCCGTCAAAGGGCGCGTGAACACCGGGTTCAGGATTCGTTTTTCTCGACTTCCAGATCGATTCCAGCTTGGTCAAGTGATCGAGGAACTCGGCCGGCGGAATGGGCCGCGCCATCCGCGCAGCGGCGGGACCGGCCGGAACGAGCCGGGCGGCGTCCTGCGCCTGGCCTTCCTCTAATAGGGCCGCGGCCGACGGCGCAGCGGCGGTCGACTTGGCGAGCGCCTCGAAGAACGCCAAACGGGCTCCGTCGATCACACCCTGGGGCTGTGCGGCGTAGCCGGACTTGGGCGCGCGGGCGGTGCGGATCTCCTTGCGTGCGGCCGCCAGACGGCTCTTTCGGCCCTGGACGGATTGGCTCAGAAGGATCTTTTCGTAACGGGAGTGATCAGTCTCATGGGTCACCTGCGGAAGCACGGAGACGAAGGAAATGCCGCGGGCGCGCAGCAGGCGCTTGATGCCGGGAGCGTGGAAACCTCCGGTAAAAAGAGCGGCCCGGGTCTGGCCGTTCTCATCCATCGCCCGGACCATCCGGTCGACGAAAATGCGGTCGCGTTTGGCCGCGAGTCGGTAGAAGCGGACGGCCTCGACGAGGGTCTTTTCGTACGCGTCGTTCAGGAACACGGCGCGGTCATAATTCTTCATGTCCTGGAGGATGCGGTGGTTGATGTACCCGCCGATCATCCGCGTGTCAAAACGCGGCTGTCGCTCCTCGAACCGCTCGAAACGCTCGGGGCTGAGCTCAAGCCGGAGCGCGGCTTCCAGGTCCTCGGCGTTGCGGCTGAATTCGAGAAGGTATTTTTCTTCCGGGGTGCGCGCCAAACGGGCGAAAACTTCCGCTTCAAGCCGGTCGAGCTCTTCCACCGCGCGCAGCGCCTCGAAGCGGCGGGCGTGGGTCAGGTAGCGGAAGTAGCTTCCCAGCGCGGGGTGCTTCCGGAGGACTTCCCAGACCGGCATCGTCTTGCGCAATTCCTCTTCAAGCGCCGCGTAGTAACCCGCCGGCGCGTTCTCTCCGCGCTTCATCGCGGAAGCTTCCGCGGCATGTCCCGCGGCCGCGCTCAGCCGCTGTTTGGCCGGCGCGTCGAGCGACCGGAGCGCCTCGTCCGCTTCCTTCGCGGCGCGCTTGAAGTCGATCTTTTTCTCAAGCCGGCTGATGCGGTTGAGCGCGGTGAGGCCGCGGTAAGGCTCACGGTAAACACCGAGCTGTCCCGCTTTTTTCCACAAAAGGTCCGAATATTCCGCCAGCGAGAGTGTTCCCGCGTTGCGCTGGGCGCGCCGGCTGTCGAGACGGGCAAGATCAACGCTAAAGATGTCCTTCTGGAGGGCCTGGAGAGAGCGCTTCAGCTGATCGGCATAGGCCAGCGCGCGGTCACGGCCCCCGGTGACCTCCGCGTAGGCGCGCAGCGACTCGTCGTAGAGCACCGGGCTTTCCACGCCCCAGAGCGTGAAGTCGTGTTCCGACGCGGCGCTGAGGAGCTCGGTGCCCTTGAGCGCGCCCTTGCGGACGAAGTTCTCGGAAACGGACCGGAGAGTGTCAGGGGAAAAATACTTCCGGAGGTACCCGAGCGAAACGTTGCCGTGGTCGGCTTCCGTGAACACGAGCTTCACCTCTTCCCGGGCGAGCACTTCATCCAGCACGCGCGCTGCGTTGAACTGGGCCGAGGCGTTGGTGTGCGCGTCCTGAACGAGAACGATCAGCTTGCCGCCATCAGCCGATCCCGCGCCGTCGGGGGCTTTGAAAAAATCATCGAGCACGCCCGCCGAAGCCGGGACCCGGAAATGGATCTCGGGCATAGCTCCGCCCGGCGCCGTCAGTCCCATCGCGGGTGCCGCCCAGGCCAGGTCCTGGACCAAAAAGGCACCGGCGATCAGGCCGGAAAGGAGTCGGAGTACAAAGCGGTGGCGGCGGGGAAAATCCATTTTTTCTCCTGCTAACGTTCTGGGTGGTCGGACTAAGACTTATTTAAATAAGGCATTTATAGATATGAAATTTCCGCAAAGTATGCCTGATTCAGGGATAATTTTCAATATCTACAAATTATTTAGTTTTTTAACATCACTCTGAAATTCGGGCAAAACAAAGGCCTTAGGCGGCGATAGCGGCTGACTTGCGGGCCAGTTCTTGGAAATAGACCGCCGCGTCCAGGTAGGCCCGTAATGTCAGCGGCTTGATCGGGGCCAAGCGCCGCGGATCCCGGAGCGCTTCCTCTAATAAGGCAGGGGTCAGCACCTCAGTCGAACCGGTCAATCTCTGGTAGAGAGGTGTCAGCGCGGCCAAATACTCCGCCCTTCCCTCTTCGGGGGCCGTTGCCATGAGGGCGCTAAGGATCACACTGCTCAGGACCGGGATGATCTCATCCGGCTCCTGGCGGTAGTGCCACAAAAGGGTGCCGGAAGACGCGGCGGACGCGTAAGAAAGGTTATCCGGATGGGACAAACGCACGGTCGGAGCATTGGGCAGCGCGTCCGTATCACCCGGGAACAGAAGGCGCCCAAGATCCGCGTTCCGGAGCTTCGCTTGGAGCAACCGGAGCTTTTCCATCACTGCTGCACTGGAATCGTCGTACTC
>CAZHID010000033.1:13171-14137 GCA_964532445.1 uncultured Planctomycetia bacterium
ACTCGCAGCCCACGCGGCGAAGCAGGGCCCCGGCGTCCAGCTCCACGTTCGCAAAGATCGGGCGGCGGCCGGGATCGGCGCCGGTGAACGCTCCGGCAAACCCGATCAGCTCCTCGGCCAACGCGAGGTCCAGCTCGACCGCCGCGGCAGGAGCAAACCTGTGACGCTTGTTCGTGTCCGTGTCCTCGTGGATCCGCACGGTCTGGCCCGGGAGCTTGGCCATGAGGTTCGGATCGGTCTCGCTTAGCCGCATCCTTCCCATCTGGCCCTTGAGCGCATACCAGACCTCACGCCCCTCCCGCCAAATACGGAAGACCGCCACATCGTCATTTTCCCGCTCGATCATGATGTGTGCGCGCGGCCCCAAAGATCCCTCGCCCGCCAACCTCTCAAGGAAGCGCTCCACGGCCGAAGCCTCTATATTCACCCAGCTCGCCGCCACGCTCTCGTCGGGCTTTTTTCTGTTAAGGATATGACTGAAGATCCCGATATAATCGCCTTTCGAGCTGCGCAGCAACGGCTCGCTCGTATAAGCCTGGTCATTGATCATCCGCGCGAATGCGGCGGCCAGATCCTCCGCCAACTCGGGATCCGCGTCACCCACGATCTCGACCTGCAATCTATCCCCGGAGCGAATGCCGGATGTCATCAGCGAGAGCACGGATCCGGCATGGATCCGCTTCCCTTGCCCGGTCCGGATGAAGATATCCAATTTGACGCCTCTTTGACGGGCCCAATCCCCGACATGGATCCCCAAACGGCTGATCGCGGATGAAGGACGGGCATGCATCACACCCTGCTGATCATTGAAGACCGTCTCGCGGCTGGCCAGGACCGGCCAACCGGCGTTTTCGGACAGGGCATCGGCCTCGCCGGCCGCCGCGTCCGCCATCCGCGCGCCGTGGCGGTGACGCCCGCAAGCCTCGATGTAGCGGGTCATCCAGGCGGGCATCGGCTCGTCCAGGT
>CAZHID010000033.1:14147-14569 GCA_964532445.1 uncultured Planctomycetia bacterium
GGTACCATTCCTTCCACTCGGACTCAAAGAAGCGGTCGCGCGAATAATCGGTCTCCGACTTGAGAGCGGTGATCATCGCTTCCATGATCCGCTGCATCTGTGAATAGTCGATGCCCCGGATCTTGTCGTACGCCGCACGGAGTTCCGCATAACTCTTGGCGGCGGTCTTGGATCTTTTGGGGGCGGCCGTGGCAGGAGGCGTGTATGACGCGGACAAGGCTGGACCGGCCGCCGCGCGCGCAGAAGACCTCGATGGAGCGGGAGAAGAAGCGGGTTTCACCCCGGGATCCCAGGGTTTGGCTTCAGGCGACGGCATTCGGGGGATCAACGCCTTCGACGATTGGAGAACGGTCTCAAGTTCCCACATGCGCGCCTGAGCGGGCGCCGTCATCGTCCTGCGAAGTGACGGGAGCAGCCGGCGC
>CAZHID010000034.1:0-14472 GCA_964532445.1 uncultured Planctomycetia bacterium
CACCCCATTCGGCCAGGACGCGTTCGGCTTTTTCGATGATCTCGGTCCGGTCGAGGGACTGCAGCATGGAAAAAGCGCGCAGGATCCGGTGCAGCTTGTTGCTCTGGACCTGCCCGAGGAAATGCCAGCTGAGCTTAAGGTCGGTGAGGTCGCGCATTTTGAGGTCGGCTTCCTGGAAGCGGTTCTCGCCGAAGTCCGTCTGCCCCAGACCGAACGCCTCACGGACGGCGACGGCCGGGAATGTCTTGCTGACGGCCACGAGCTTCACATCCGAAAGCGGGCGTCCGGCCGCCGAACAGGCCGCGGCGATCCGGTCCTGCACACGCTTCAAGTTGCCGGCGACCGCGCTCATGATGGTTTTTCTAGAAATATTCTTCGACGAAGGACTTGGCGCGGGACTTGAGACTGTCGAACATCGAGATCCATTGGACAGGACGGACGGGCAGGCGCTTGGAAGTGGAGGTCAGGACGCTCAGTCCCATGAGGGCGGAGTGGCGGGGGTGCTCGAGCCGCGTCCCGGCCGCCAGCGGCGCGCGCAGGGTCCAGCGGTTCCCCCAGGCGGCGCGCAGGCTCTCACCCCAGGGTTCGATGCCCGGGGCTTCCCCGGTCACGAAGACCGCGGTGTCAGGCGTGGGGGCGTTCTTCTTCAAAAAGTCGGCGATCTTCTCGGCCTCGGCGGCCGCGTAACCGTGCGGGGTCAAAAAGGACTTCACTTCCTGGATAGCGTAACGCTCGAAGAGCACCTGGTGACAGGCGCGCTCACCGGCGGCGATCACCACGGTGCGGCGGATCATCTCCTCAGGTCTCAGGATCCCGAACACGGAGGCCAGCCCCGCCGGAAAAATGCGCTTCACATCGAGCCCGGCGCGCTCGCCCACCAGCCTCAGGTTCTGCGCGTGCGCCGAATCCGAGAACAGCAGATGCATCACCACGGTGAGTTCCTTGCCGCAGATACCGACCGGATTGTGAAGGTAGTCGGTGCGGTCGATCAGGAAGCCCGCTTCCTTCTGGTAGACCAGGTGCTGGTCGATGGGCTCAAGCGCCTGGAGGGCGCGGGCTTTGGCCTCGCGGATGTGGCGCGGCGCGAACTCCTCGTCGGAGCCGTCCTGGAACGATGTCCCCTTCACCCGCACGCTCGTGAGCGCCGGGTCGTCGAGCGACGCGGAGTACTTGCGCAGGTTCAGGCCGCTCTGCTTGCGCGCTTCGCGCGCCGCGAAAAAAACACTGTCCGTCAGGTCCGCCAGGTGGCGGAACAGGCCGCTCTCCATGCCGCGCGTGGGCCGCTCGGGGAGGCCGAGGACCTGAACGTACGGCTCGCGCATGCGCACGCGCACGTGCGCCGCGCGGGTGTTCTGCTCATTGAGCTCGAGGAGAGCGATCGGCTGTGACCAGGACCAGGAATTCACAGCGAGGTCAGCGGGGCCCGATCACGATGTCGTCAAAACGGAGGTCGATGTAGCGAATCTTGAGCGGGTCGACGTCCTCGGGCTTGCTCTCGATGTAGGCGGCGAGGCGCTCGAGCTTCTCCCGGATCTTGTGGACCATGCGCTTTTCGGCGGAACCGAGGCGCACCTCGATCTCCTGGTCGATCTTGAGGATGAGATTCTTCGCGTCCGAGACGTCGATCTGGGTCAAAAGATGGTTCTTGAGCAGGGGCTGCGCGTCGAGCGCGGCGGCGACCCGCACGGCCAGGGCGAGCAGGTCCGACCGGACCTGGGAACCGACGGTGACCGGGGTCTTGGGGCGGGAGAGCCCTGTGATGATCGGTGAGCGCGCGTCCGGCTCATTGCTCACCGCGAGGATGACGCCGGTCGTGTCGATCCAGTAAAGCTTGTCCAGCTGGACGCGGGCGGCGGCCGCGCGGCGGCGCAAAAAGATGTCGATGCGGTTCGGGAGGTTCCGGCGGACACGCACTTCCTGGTAATCCGGGTGGAAGCGGCGGATATGGCGTTCGATGTCCTGGAGGTTCACGGCGGTCTGGTCGAGCCCCGAGCGGATCCCGGCGAACTGGAACGGGTCCTGGAGGGCGACGGCGCGGCGGGCGGCCAGGTCATACACGTTGACCTGGCGGATCACAAAAAGCTCGGACTGGTTGGCGAACGCGAGCGAACCGCCGACCAAAAGGCCGATCGCGCCGAACGAGAAGAGGAACGGAAGAAGACCAAAGGCGGTGTTCAGGGCCTTGGAGCGGCCGGAGCGCAGGGATTGGCGTTTTTCTTTGGGAGCGTTTTTGGCCATGTGTCTACGGGGTTGTTTTGAGGCCGCGCGATCTGGTGGATTCGCGGATCATCATAACACAAAGGTCCGCGAACAGGATCCCCTCCCGGAGCGCCTGTTTGGGCAAAAGGCTCGTCGCGGTCAGGCCTGGAATGGCGTTGACCTCAAGGGGGTATTCCGCATCGTCCGTGACGATCAGGTCCACGCGCGAAAAGCCGGCGCACCCGAGCGCCTGATGCGCCGCGAGGGCCGTCTCCTGGATCCGCTTGACCCGGGCTGCCGGCAGGTCGTCGGGAAAAATGTACTGCGTCCCGGAATTGGTGTACTTGGCCGTGTAATCATAAAAATCCCGCGCCGGCCGGATCTCGATGGCCGGCAGCGCGTGGTCACCCAAGATGCCGACGGCCATCTCCCGGCCGGTGACCTTGGATTCGACCAGAACTTTGTCGTCCTCAGCACAGGCGGCCGCTACGGCGGCGGCCCATTCCTCTTGAGTACGGACCTGGGACACGCCGATGGAGGACCCGCCCCGGCAGGGCTTCACGAAGACCGGCCAGCCCATCTCCGCGGGCGGCTGAGCCGGCGCGGAAGCGGCGCTGAAGACCCGCAAGCGCCTGCTGGATGCGGCCGTCCTCACCGAACGCGCCGTGAAGGGCGATGAACGCGATATCGGCCTGCGCCTTCCGGACCGCCTCGACCGCGCGTTCGTCGACGTCCAGCAGCACCGCGTCCAACCCCTTGCTGAGCAGCGCCGCGTGAACCGCCGCGCCGGAGCGCAAAGAGACTTCGCGCTCGGAAGACACGCCGCCGGCGAGCACCGCGACTTTAAGCTCCGTGAGGGATGGTGTCACGCGTGCACCTTCCGGACCGTCACGCGAACACCTTGATCTCGCGCCGCAGGCGGACGCCGAACTTTTCCATGACGGTGCGTTCCGCGAGGTCCATGACCGCGAGGATGTCCGCCGCGGTCGCGCCGCCGTAATTCATCACAAAGTTCCCGTGGATCGTCGACACGCCGGCGCCTCCGATGCGCTGTCCTTTGATCCCCGCCTGGTCGATGAGCCGCCCCGCTGAATGTCCTTCGGGGTTCGCGAACATGCAGCCGCAGTTGGGGTTCTTCAAGTCCTGCGTCTTCTGCCGGTACTCTTGGTACGCCGCGATGTTCGCGCGGGTGATCTCGGGCGCGACCGGGGGGAATTTGAAGACCGCTTCGGTCACGACACTGCCGGCGAGCGCGCTCGACCGGTAGCCGAACCGCGCTTCCGCCGCCGTGAAACGGCCGGCCTGGCCGTCCGGGTCCACGCGTGTGCCTTCGACGAAGTACGCGTCGATCCAGCGCGAGGAGCTTCCCGCGTTCATCGCGACGGCTCCCCCGACCTGCGCCGGGATGCCGTACAGGAACTCGCACTCGCCGAAGCCCGACTCGATCAAATGTTTGAGCAGAAGGCCCAGCGGCAGCGCCGCGCCGGTCCGCACGGTCCCGTCCGGGCGTGTCTCGACCCCGCCGAACCGGACCGGGTCCAGATGGATCACGATCCCGCGCACACCCTCGTCCGCCGCCAGCGCGTTCGACCCGCCGCCGAGCACGCGCCACGGGATCCCGGCCGTCCGGGCCATCCGGATCGCCAGCGCCAGCGCGGCTGTGTCCTCAGGTTCGTACCAGGCCTCGGCCGGACCGCCGACGCGGATCGTCGTGTGCCGCGATAACGGCTCTTCCTGCCGCCACTCGCCTTTGCACGCGTTCTTGAGCTCGCTGTACCAGCTCATCCGAGGATGATCCCCTTCAATTCTTCGCTGACACGGCCGATGTCGCCGGCACCCATGCAGATCACCATCCCCTTGCGCATGGCGGGCGTCCCCAGCTCCGCCAGGAGCTTGGCCCGCTCCACGTAACGCACCGTTCCGGTGTGTTCGGCGCGGATCTGCCGAGCGAGAAGTTCGCCGCTCACGCCGGGGATCGGACTTTCGGACGCCGCGTAGACGTCCGTGATGATGACCTCGTCCGCGTCGCCGAAGGCGGAAGCGAACTCATCCGCGAGCGCCTGCGTCCGGGAATAGCGGTGCGGCTGAAAAACGGCGGTGATCCTGTCAGGCGCGAAGCTGCGCGCGGCACCGAGCGTCATCCGGATCTCGGCCGGATGGTGGGCGTAGTCGTCCACCAGCGTGTAGCCGCCGGCGGCACGGACCTTGATGTCGAAGCGGCGCGCCGCGCCCCGGAAGTTCCCGAGCGCCCGCGCGACCGCGTCCCAATCGCACCCGGCGTCCAGCGCGACCGCGGCGGCGGCCAGCGAATTGAGGACGTTGTGGATGCCCGGGACGAGCAGGCGCACTTCACCGGCCTCGCCGCGGGGCCCCCAAACGACGTAACGGCTCCCGCCGGCGGCGATCTCCGTCTGCGCCGCGATGTAACCGGCGTCCCCGGCAAATCCGTAACCGATCCCCTTCGCTTCTTTCAGAAGACGCCGGGTCTGCGGACACTCCGTGCAGCCGAACCATTTGCCACCCGGCTTCAGCCGGCGGGTGAAGCCGAGGAAGGTCTGATAGATCTCTTCAAGGTCCGTGAAGTGGTCCAGGTGGTCCCGATCGATGTTGGTCACAATGATCGCGTCCGGTTCGTACGCCAAGAACGAAGAGTCGCTCTCGTCGGCCTCGAGCACCATCATCTGTCCCGCGCCGAGCACGGCGTTGCCGCCCAGTTCCGGCACCTTGGCCCCCACGACCACGGCGGGCGACTTGCCCGCTTCCTGCAGGATGCGGCCGAGCATCGCGGTCGTCGTCGTTTTGCCATGGGTCCCCGAAACGGCCGCGGTCCATTGGCCGCGTGAGAGAAAAGCGAGCGCCTCCGACCGGTGATGGACCGCCAGCTTTCGCCTCCTGGCCTCCTGCATCTCGGGATTGTCCGGGCGGATGGACGAGGAATACACGACGCACGCCGCCTTCCCCACGTTCTTGGCGTGGTGGCCGATCATCACGGCGATCCCTTCCTTCTGGAGCGCCCGTGTCATGTAATTCTCTTCAACGTCGGATCCGCTGACCGCGTAACCTTTGCGCGCGAGCATCTGCGCGATGGCGCTCATCCCGATGCCGCCGATACCGATGAAGTGGAACGACTTGAATTCCTTCATGCAAGACTCCCCCGCGCGAAGCTCTCCGCGAGGTCCACGAGCGCCTCAGCGCCGTCCGTCTTGAGCAGCGTCCTCGACCGGCGGCCCATCTCTTCGAGCAGGGCCGGATCAGCCGCGGCACGGTCCAGGAGCGCCTTGAACGCGGCGGGCGAAGCGGACTTCTCCTCAAAGATCCAAGCGGCGCCGCCTTCGCTGAGCGCTCGCGCGTTGTGGAGCTGATGTCCGCGCGCGTGCGGGTACGGGATCAGGATGGACGGCTTGCCGAAATAAGAAAGCTCATGGAGCGTCGCTGATCCCGCGCGGCACGCCACGAGGTCCGCCGCCGCGTACAGCGCGTCCATCTCCCGGCTGTACGCCCAGCGCCGGTACGGCCCGGTCAGAACGTCGTGGCGCGGTTGCGTCCCCGCGGGCGCGCGGCCCGTCAGATGCAGGACCTGCCAGGCATCCCGCAGCTCCTTGCCGAATTGTTCCATGCAGTCATCGATCAGCTGGTTGATGAAGCGCGACCCCTGGCTGCCGCCGAAGACGAGGAGCGTTTTTTTGGCCGGGTCCAGATCGAACCGGCGGCGGACGGCGGCGGTGTCCATGCGGTTGAGCGTCGTCCTCAGCGGGAACCCGGTGCGCGTCATCTTATCGGCCGGAACACCGTGACCGGTCAGCGGAAGTGAAACCGCGATCTTCGCCGCGCGGCGGCTGAGCACGCGGTTGGCCATCCCCATGTCCGCGTTCTGCTCGTGTAACACGACCGGGACTTTGAGCGAGGCCGCTTCCCAGACGCACGGGAAGCTCCCGTAGCCGCCGAACCCGATGACCAGGTCCGGTTTTTCCTGACTCAAGAGTTCCCGCGCCTGGCGCGTGCCGCGGACAAGCTTTTTCCAAAAATCCGGCTTGAACAGCGACTTCACGCCGGCGAATTTGGCGGACTCGATCTCACGGATCGAGTTGGCGGCGGCGGCTTCGACCTCGAGACCCAGCGTCTTGGCGCCGCGGTCCACCACGAGCGTGAGCGGCCAGTCCGGATGCCGGTTCTTGCACGCCTGCAAAAAAGCGATCGCGGGGTAGCAGTGTCCTCCGGATCCCCCGGCGGCGGCGAATATCTTCATCGTCAGCCCTGGGCCGCCTGCCGCCAACCTTCGGGCACGTCGGCGCGCTCGCGCGAGAGGTTGAGCAGAAGCCCCACGAGAATGAGGTTCACCACGAGCGACGAACCGCCGTAGCTGATGAACGGGAGCGCCAGCCCCTTGGTCGGGAACGCGCCCGTGCTCACGCCGATGTTGATGATGGCCTCGATGAGCACCAGCGTCACCAGCCCCAGCGCGAAGAGTTGGTTGAACGAGCTCTTGGCCCGGAAGACGATCATCATGCCGAGGATGCCGAACATCACGAAAAGAAGGATGACGGCGCCGGCGCCGATGAAGCCGAGCTCTTCGCCGATGATCGCGAAGATGAAGTCCGTGTGCGCGGCCGGCAAATAGAAAAGCTTTTGCTGGGACTGACCGAGCCCCTTCCCGAAGAGACCTCCCGATCCGATCGCGAGCAGCGACTGATACAGCTGGAAGCTTTTGCCTTGGATGTCCTGGAACGGGTTCAAGAAGCCGGTGAGACGCTTCACGCGGTACGGCTCGATCAGGATCGCGCCGACGATGACCGGGATGCAGCCCGCGATCAACCAGGCAAAATAGCGGACCGGGATCCCGCCGACAAACAGCATCATGAGGAAGACCCCCATGAGAACGACCGTCGTACCGAGGTCCTTACCGAGCAGGATGAGCAGGCTCATCACGCCCATGACGGCGATGAGGGGCATGAGGTCCTGCTTGAAGCGCTTCAGTCCTTCCGTCTTCCTGGCGATGCGGTCGGCGAGGTACAGGATCACGGCGAGCTTGGCGAACTCGGACGGCTGGACGTTGAAGGCGCCGATCGAGATCCAGCGCCGCGCGCCGCCGATCTTGGGACCTAGGAGGCCGACGAACAGGAGCGCCAGGCCCACGCCGATCAGGAAGTGCGGCGCGTATTTGCGCAGCTGGCGGACGTCCACCAGCATCGCGCAGACAAAGCCCGTGACACCCACGGCCAGGAAAGCCATGTGGCGCTTCAAGAAATACATCGAGTCCTGATGACGGTCCCAGGCGAAGATGGCGCTGGCGCTGAAGATCATCACGACGCCGACCGCGACGAGCGTCGCGGCGAGCGAGCAGAGCCAGATCCGGATCTGGCGGCTCGGCTCGGGTCCGTTGGAACCCAGGGCGTTCATTTGCCCCGCGCGATCTCGCCGACGATGCGGCGGAAGGCGTCGCCCCGGTCCCGGTAGGAGGCGAACTGATCGAAGCTGGAGCACATCGGAGACAGAAGCACCGTTTGTCCGGGGCTTGCCAGCGCGCGCGCCTTGCGGACGGCTCCCCCGAAGTCCTTGATGACCGTGCGGTTCTTGAAAAAAGAAAATTCACGGCTGAGATCATCGGCCGCCTCGCCGTAAAAAACGATCGCGCGCACGCGCTTGCGGACCTCCGGGAACACCTCGCGGAACGACTTCTGCTTCCGGCGGCCGCCCGCGATGAGGACCACTCCCGGGTCCGGAGCGAAACCTCGAATCGCCGCGGCGGTGCTCATCGCCGTCGTGGACTTGGAGTCATTGACGAAGCGGACCTGGCCGACCTGCGCGATCTCTTCCACGCGGTGAGGCAGCGGCTTGACGTTGTCGAGCGCCGCCTGGACCGCCTTGGCCGGCACGCCCAACGCGAGAGCGCAAGCCGTCGCGGCCAGCGCGTTCTGAAGGTTGTGATCGCCCTTGAGCTTGAACTTGCCAAGGTCCGCGATCACCTTGGCCTTGCCGGACCTGTAAAGGACGATCCGTCCGCCCTGAACGGTGAGACCGTTCTTTAGTGAACGGAGGCTGAAGAGGAGCTTTTTGGATCTGAGTTTGGCGGACCGGCGCAGGAGCGCGGCGTCGTCCGCGTTCACGATGAGCGTCTGACGCGGCGTCTGCGCGGCCGCGATACGGAGCTTCGATCCGTAGTAATCGTTCAAAGAAGGGTGCCAGTCGAGGTGGTTCGGGCTCAGATTCAGCACCGCCGCCGCGTCGGGACGAAAACGGTCGACGTACTTCATCTGGAAGGAGCTGACTTCGACGACGCGCCAGACGTCGGGTCCTTTTTCCATCACCGAAGCGGCGAGCGAATTGCCGATGTTGCCGCAGAGGTGGCAGGCGCGGTGGCGCCGGATCATTTCCCAAAGGAGCGTGGAGGTGGTGGTCTTGCCGTTAGTGCCGGTCACGGCGGCCACACGGCCGCGGCAGGCGCGCCAGGCGAGCTCGATCTCGCTCCAGACGGGGATCCGGCGGCGGACCGCGAAACGAATGACGGGACTCGAAGGTTTGACGCCGGGACTCACGACGAGGAGCCGGCTGCCTTCCAAAAAGGACTCACGATGCTCCCCCGTCTCGATCGGGACGCGGTTGGCCGCGCACCACCGGGCAAAATCGGGCGGAAACGCGCCCACCGAGGAGACGCGGACGGCCGCTCCCGATCGGCGGAGCAGCTTGGCGGACGCGATGCCGCTTTCGCCCGCGCCGATGACCGTGACCGGAAGCCCTTTGAGCTTGAGCGTCATGTCAGCGGAGCTTGAGGCTTGAAAGGCCCGCCAGACTCAGGATCACCGCGATGATCCAGAACCGGATCACCACCTTGGATTCCGGCCAGCCCTTCTTCTGAAAATGATGGTGGATCGGCGCCATCAGAAAGATGCGCCGGCCGGTGGTCTTGAAGCTGGCCACCTGCAGGATCACGGAGACGGCTTCAAGAACGAACACACCGCCGACGACGAGCAGGATGATCTCCTGCTTGATGAGGAGCGCGACGACGCCGATCGCGCCGCCGAGCGCGAGCGATCCCGTGTCGCCCATGAAAACGCTGGCCGGCTGGCTGTTGAACCACAGGAAGCCCAGGCAGGCCCCCGCCATCGCGGCGCAAAAGACCGTGAGCTCACCCGCTCCTTCGATGAACGGGAGGAACAGGTAATTCGCGAAGACCGCGTGACCCGTGACGTAGCTAAAAACGGCGTACGTGAGACCGGCGAACAGCGCGCATCCCACCGCCAAGCCGTCGAGACCGTCGGTGAGGTTCACCGCGTTGGAACTGCCCGTGAGCACGACGAACGCGAAGAGAATATACGACAAACCGAGATGGATCACCGCGTCCTTCAGGAACGGGATGTGCACGGTCGTCCAGTAGGAGGCGTCCCAATAAAGATACGCGCCGACGCCGACCGCGAGCAGCGCCTGTCCGGCGAACTTCGTCGCGGCTGACAAGCCTTTGGCGTTCTGATGTTTGATCTTCATGTAATCGTCCGCAAAGCCGATCGCGCCCAGCCAGACGGTCGTGATGAGCGCGATCCACAGAAAGCGGTTGGAGAGGTCCCCGCACAGAAGCGACGCGCCCACCATGGATCCGACCACGAGAAGACCGCCCATCGTCGGAACGTATTTTTTATGCGTGTGCTGGCTGGCGATGTCCTCGAACCCGACGCGGTCCGGGCTATGGTTGAGCTTGAGCCGCTTGAGCGCCGCGATCACCCGGGCGCCGAAGATGACGCTGATCAAAAAAGCGATCACCGCTGCCAGGCCGGCGCGGAACGTGATGTACTTGAAGACATTGAAGCCGGAATAGAACTGTTCCAGCGGATAAAGGAGCGCGTGGAGCATTTAGGCTTTTTTTCCTGGAGCGCAGAGCTCCATGACCTTCTCCATCTTCATCCCGCGCGAACCCTTGAGAAGCACCGTGTCCTGAGGCTGGAGCTTGTCCTTGAGAAAGATCCCCGCTTCCGAGCTCGTCGCGAAGGTCTTGATCCGGTCCTTGGGAAAACCGCTCACCACCGCCTCTTCGGCGAACCGTCCGGCGAGCTGCCCCACGGTGAGAACGAGGTCAAAAGCGTATCCGGCGATCTGCTGTCCCGCTTCCCGGTGGAACGCGTTGGCCTGGGGCCCGAGCTCCAGCATATCTCCTAGCACCAGGACCTTACGGCCCTTGGGCGGGTAGCTCCGGAACAGTTCGATCGCGGCCTTGAGCGACGAAGGGTTCGCGTTGTAGGAATCGTCGATCCAGTTGATGCCGTTCACTTCCTGGAAGCGGAGCCGGCCTTTCGGCGCCTCGAAGCTCGTCATCCGCTCCTTCACGTCGTCCGGCTTGATACCGAAGCAGGAGGCCGCAGCGGTCGCCAGCAGCGTGTTCAGGACGTTGTGCTGACCAAGGAGAGGCGCGGCGATGCGCGTCTTTCCGTTCAGCCGGAAGCCGATGCTGTTGTCGAGCAGATGGATCTGGTCGGCGTAGAAGTTCATGCCTTTTTTATAGCCCGCGCGGACCGTCTTCAGTTTTTTCAGCCGGTCATGGACGATGTTGCGGTCCTCAGCGTTGTAGATGACCGTCGCATTATCCTCCATCGCCTCGATCATGGACATCTTTTCGCGGCGGACGCCCTGAATGCTCCGCAGACCCGCCAGATGCGAATGGCCGATCAGTGTGAGCACTCCGTGCGTCGGTTGGACGAGCCGCGTCAGGTAATGGATCTCGCCGATCTGGTTGGTCCCGATCTCGATCACGGCGATGTCTTCGTCCTCCCAGTTGAGGAGGGTCTTGGGAACGCCGACGATGTTGTTCTCAGTGCCGGCGTTCTTGAGGACCTTGTACTTGGCGGACAAGAGGTGGGCCAGGATCTCCTTGGTGGTCGTCTTGCCGCAGGAGCCCGTGATCGCGATGACCGGCTTGTTCATCTGCCTGCGGTGAAAACCCGCCAAACGGCACATCGCCTGCTGGGAGTCGTCCACGAAGATGATGTCCGGGTCGCGGCGGCGGATGCGGCGGCCGGTCCCGAGCTCCGCGATGCAGAGACGCGCGCCTTTTTCGAAGGCCTGGTCGATGTAGTCATGCCCGTCGAAGTTCTTGCCCTTGAGCGCGATGTACAGATCACCCGGCTGGAGCGTGCGCGTGTCCGTCGAGACTTTGCCCTTGAAGGACATGCGGCGCGTCGGGATCATGAGTTTCCCGCGCAATGCCTGCTCCAGCTGCTTGTAGGTGTAATTGAGCACTATCGCCCTCCCAGCGCCTTGAGCGCCTCTTCCCGGTCGCTGAACGGGATCTTTTCGTTGCCGATGATCTGGACTTCCTCGTGGCCCTTCCCCAGAAGCAGCACCACGTCACCCGGCCGGGCCTCGAGCAGGATCTGCCGGATCGCCCGAGCGCGGTCGGGCTGGACTTGAGCTTTCGTGTATCCGGCCGAAAAACCCGACTGGATCTCGCGGATGATCTCCCGCGGGTTCTCGGAACGGGGGTTGTCCGACGTCACGACCACGCCGTCCGCGTAACGCTCGACCGCCTTGGCCATCTTGGGCCGCTTGGTCCGGTCGCGGTCCCCTCCGCATCCGAACAGCACCAGAAGCCGCTTCTGGACGTACGGCCGCACGGCCGACAGGACGTTCTCGATCCCGTCCGGCGTGTGCGCGTAGTCGATGAAAAGTTCAAAGCCCTGATCGCTCGGCACGCGCTCAAGACGGCCCGGCACGCCCTTAAAATTCGCGATCGCGGGGATCGCTTCGTCGAGGCTCATGCCGGCCGCAAGCGCGAGACCCAAAGCGCCGAGCAGGTTGTAAATGTTGTGGGTGCCCAGGAGCTGGGTGCGAACGATGTGGTCGCGGCCCTCGAACCGGAGCCGGAACTCGGAACCCTTGAGGTCCGTACGAATGTCCGCCGCCCGCAGGTCCGCTTCGGCATTGATACCGAACGTCAGCGTCCTGCCGCGCACGGCGGCCAGCACGCGCTTCGCCGATGCGTCGTCCGCGTTCACCACCGCGAGCCCGGCGGGCCGGACCATCGCGAAGAGCTTGAGCTTCGCGTGGAGGTAATTCTCCAAGTCGCCGTGATAGTCCAGATGGTCCTGAGTGAGGTTGGTAAAAAGCGTTCCGTCGAATGTCATTCCCGTGAGACGGTCCTGCTCAAGCGCGTGCGACGACGCTTCGAGCACGACGCTGTCGGCGCCCTTGGCGGCCATTTGCGCCAGCCACGGCTGAAGCACGTCCGGGTCGGGTGTCGTGTGGGTGGATGGGAGCACCGTATCTTCGAACGCGTAACGGATCGTGCCCAGAAGGATCGGCCGCATCTTGCGCTTCAAAAGGTGCGCGACCAGGAAGGCGGTGGTCGTCTTGCCGTTGGTCCCGGTGACCGCGAGCGTCTTGAGGCGGGAGGATGGCTCGCCCCACAACAAATGATTCAGCCCCGCGTAGGCGGCGCGCGCGTTCCTGACGCGAATGACCGGCTTGCCCGGAAGGAAGCCCGCCCGCTCCGTGACGACCGCGGCGGCGCCCGCCTCGAGCGCTTGGGCGGCGAACGCGTGCCCGTCCGAAGAACCGCCTTCGATCGCGACGAACACGCAGCCGGGACCGGCCTTGCGCGAATCGCATGTCACCGAACGGACCTCAGCGTCCCGGACCAGCGTTCGGTCATACTCGGCATCCCAGCGGGCCAGCAGGCTATGGAGGGAATTTTGGGTCTTGCAGGTTTCCATGTTGTGTTCTAGCGCCAGTATTCGAGCACTTTTTCCGCCATGCGCTTAAAAAGCGGCGCTGCCACGGAACCGCCGTAATAGACGGGACGCGGGTCATCGACCGACACCAGTATTGTAACCATTTTATCCCCGCGTTCAATGTATCCGACGAAGGACGCGGCGAAGTGGCCGTGCGAGTACGCGCCGTCAACGATCTTCTGGGCCGTGCCCGTCTTTCCGCCGACCTCGAGGCCCGGCGAATCGATGATCGCGAGCGACCCGGTCCCCTGTTTGGAGACCACTTTTTTCATCATCTCCTTCATTTCCTTCGATGTGTTCTCCGATATCACCCGGCGCTTCACGACGGGCGGATAAGACTTGATGGTCTCACCGTCCGCGTCGCGGATCTCCTTGACGATGCGCGGCTTCACGAGGAGTCCGCCGTTCGCGATCGCGCTCGTCGCGGCGATGAGCTGGATGCCGGTGAGACCGACTTCCTGACCCATCGCGACCGACGACAGCGACGGCGCCGACCAGAAGCGGGGCGCCGTGATCAGACCCGATATTTCGCCCGGAAGGTCGATGTCGGTCTTCTGTCCGAACCCGAACTTTTTGATGTAAGCGTGCAGCCGGTCCTTGCCGAGCTTGTCGGCGATCTTCGAGGTGCCGATGTTCGATGACTTCGCGAGGACCTCCGCGACGGTGAGGGCGCCGTAAGGATGCACGTCGTGCAGCGTGCGGCCGCCGGTGCGGTACTTGCCGTACTCGCAGAAGATGCGGTCGTTGACGTGCATCAGGCCTTCCTCAACGGCTCCGGCGAACGTGAAGATCTTGAACACCGAGCCCGGCTCATAAATATCCGTGATGCTGCGGTTGCGCCGATGGTCAGGCGGCGTTTGCCCGGACTTGTTCGGATCGAAGGAAGGATAATTGGCTAGCGCGAGCACATCCCCGTTACGCGGGTCCATCACCGCGAGCACCCCGCCGACCGCGTTGTATTTCTTGCAGGTCTCCGCGAGATATTTATCAGCCGCGTGCTGGAGCACCACGTCCAGCGTGAGCACGAGGTCATAGCCGTCCACCGGAAGTACGAGCTCCGACTGCTTCGAGACGACCTCATGCTGCTTGGCGTCCTTGACCGTGGACTTCCACCCCGAGATGCCCTTGAGGTAGCTGTCGTACATGAACTCGACACCCTCCAACCCTGAGTGGTCGAGTCCCGCGAATCCCACGAGATGCCCCGCGGCTTCCTTGTTCGGATAGAAACGCTTCCACTCCGGACGCAGCTCGAGCTCCTTGATCTTGAGCGCCGCGATCGCTTCGGACGTCTGCTTGTCGAGACGGCGGGCGATCCAGACGAAGTCCTTTTTCCGCGAGATCTTGGCGAGGACCGTCCCCCGGTTCATCTGGAGCAGCGGCGCGAGCTTGTCGGCCACGGCGGCTTTGTTGACGATCTTGTTGGCCTGCGCGCCCAAAGAAAAAAGCCTCAGGTCGATCGCCATCTCCTCGCCCTTGCGGTCGAGGATCTTGCCGCGGAACGGCTCAAGTTCCTGGATCAGCTTGGACTGGCGTTCAGCGGTCTGGGATAGATTGATCGGAT
>CAZHID010000035.1:0-11727 GCA_964532445.1 uncultured Planctomycetia bacterium
CGACACCGATCCTGACTCCGATGGCGACGGCATTCCCGACTCCCAGGACGGATACTTTGGGCCCGGAAGCACTGAGCCTGATTCTGACGCCGACGGCATTCCCGACTCCCAGGACGGATACTTTGGGCCCGGAAGCACTGAACCCGACTCCGATGGCGACGGCATCGTCGATTCTCAGGACGGATACTTTGGGCCTGGAGGCACCGAACCCGACTCTGACGGCGACGGCATTCCCGACTCCCAGGACTTCTAGACTGACTTCGTTTAGCCAGGTCCGCAGTTTTTTCGATCTACACGATCAGAGTTCCGGCCCGCCGACACACTTATCTCTATCTCGCCCTTGACTCCTGCATGTACAATGAATAGCAATATGAACGAAAAATCCCTATGAGCTTTTTTACAAAAATGTTCGGGATAGATCCGCGGGCTTTGGTGGTCCTGAGGATCAGCATGGGGACCATGTTGATCTGGGACCTGATCGGACGGGTCCATGATTACTCCGTCCTTTATTCTGACAGCGGTGTGCTGCCGAGGGGATTGGCGATCACCCATCTGGGGCGGATGACAGGTCTATCGTTCCATCTTATGAGCGGTGAAGCGTGGTTCCAGGGTGCGCTGTTCCTGGCGGCTTTTGCCGCGGCGGGTTGTCTGGTGGCGGGGTATCGAACGCGGACGGCGGCGATCGTGTGCTGGGCTCTTTTTGCTTCGATCTGTTCCAGGAATGCGCGCGCGATGAATGCCGGCGACTCGTTGATGTTGGCGCTTCTGATGTGGTCCTGCTTCCTGCCGCTGGGTGTCCGACACTCGGTGGACGCTTCAAGATCCAGGACGGTCCCTCCGTCGGTCGGACCGATCGTTTCAGTCGCTTCGGCGGCCATCCTCCTTCAAGTGGTCTGTGTGTATCTCGCGACCGCGTTGTTCAAGTCGGGTGAGCCTTGGAGGGATGGCAGCGCTCTGTATTACGCGCTGAACGTTGACCAGCTCAGCACGCCCATCGGAAATGCGCTTCTGAAGCACCCTGGATTCCTGATCCCATTGACGCACCTGACGATGCTGCTCGAAGTGACGGGACCGTTCCTGCTGCTATGGCCGTTTATCGGCCAAAAGTACGTTCGGACCGTCGCGGTGGTTGGTTTTGCGGCACTGCATTTCGGGATCGGGTTGACGATGAAGATCGGGTTCCTTCCGATCCTGGACATCGTCGCGGTCATGCTGTTCCTGCCGAGCGAGGTATGGGACCTGATCTATCGGATCCGGTCCGGTCCCGGGGGTCCCATACCGGATCCGCCGGCGGCCCGAGGGCGGAAGCCGTCCGTCAGCATTTCGCAAGTATTCGCGGGGATACTTTTGGTCTACATGCTCTGGTGGACCCTGGGCTCGCTGTACAAGCAGTTCAAGCCGCCCGCCGCCGTCAGAAACGTCGCGGCCAGCTTTCGAATGAACCACGTCTGGAACATGTTCGCTCCTTATCCTTCGAGAATGGACGGCTGGTATATCCTGGCGTCAGAACTCGATGACGGCAGGACGATCGATCTGTTGCGGAACGGCAAGCCCGTCGATTGGTCCAAGCCGGAGAACGTATCGGAAATTTTCCCCAACTACCGTCACCGAAAATACCTGACCAGCCTCGTGAGGAAGGACACCCCCAAGCCGCTGTTGGCCCGGTTCGTCCACTATCACCACACTTTGTGGGACAAAACAATGGCCCGGGAAGGTGCGCGTATCCGGAGGACCCGGTTCTATTTTATGGAAGAACGGACGATGCCCGACTACCAGGAGCCGGAACTTCGGAAGCGACTGCTCTGGACGAGGAGATCTTAGACGGGAAGGAGCCTGGCCTGGAACATCGCGGCCAGTGTGAGCAGGATCAGAAAGCCGAAGACATCGGTGAAGGTCGTCAGGATGATGCTGGAGCATTGGGCCGGATCCAGGCCGACTTTCTTCATGACGAGCGGGATAACGGCGCCGCAAAAGGTCGCGATGACCATGTTGCCGACCATCGCCACCGTGACGACGGCCCCCAGCCACGCGTTGTGGTTGAAGAGGAGGCAGGCCAGCCCGGTGGTCGCTCCGACCGCCAATCCATTCAAAAGTCCCGCGATCGTTTCCCGCCGTATCACGGTCCAAGCGTGTCCCTTGTCCGTGATCTCTCCGAGCGCCAAGCCGCGCATGACCACCGCCAGGGACTGTGCACCGGTGTTGCCGCCCTGACCCGCGATGATCGGCAGGTAGGCGGCGAGGACGGTGATCTTGGCGATCGTCCCTTCAAAAACACTGATGATCGCCGCGGCCAAAAAAGATGTCGCCAGATTGACCTGGAGCCAGGGGAGCCGCTTGGCGACCTTGGTCCACGTGGAGGAGTCGGCCGTTTCCTCGGCGCCGGCACCGAACAGCTTTTGGATGTCCTTCGAGGATTCTTCCTGGGCAAAATGGATGATGTCGCCGAACTTCAGCGCGCCGAGCAGATGACCCTCATCGTCGACGATGGGGACGGCGAGGTAACGCTTCTCGATCGCTTCTTTGGCGACCTCGTCCTTGTTGCGGTGGACGTTGATCGCGTAGACGTCCTTCTTCATGATGTCGCCGATGAGCGTGCTGTCCGTCGCGACGAGCAGGTCGCGCATGATCAGGACGCCCTTGAGACGGAACTCGTCGTCCACCGCGTACGCGTACAGCAGGGGAACGCCGTTGTTCGACAGGAAACGGATCATCTCGATGGCTTCCTGGACCGTCTGCGTCTCGCGGAACGAGAGGTAGTGCGGGTCCATGATCGCGCCGACGGAGTTCGGCGCGTAGCGCGGGGTGTCCTGGGATGTGGGCGAAAGGGACGGGTCCATGGCGCACATTGTACCCCACGGAAGCGATTTGAACAATTCTCAAATCACTTTTTTAGCCGCCGGCCCAGGCTTCCTGTTATATAATTGCCCGTGATGAAAAAACGCGCCTCCAAAAAAACTTCCGAGAACGTCCGGATCGCGCTGGTCCAGATGAGAATGGCCGCCGACAAGGCCATCAATCTGAAAAAAGCCGAGAACCTGATCCGTGTCGCCGCCTCCCAAAAAGCGCAGATCATCTGCCTGCCGGAGATGTTCCAGACCGAGTATTTTTGCCGGACCGAGGACAAACGCAACTTCGACCTGGCGGACACCATCCCGGGTGAGGCCACGACGCGCTTGGGCCGGCTGGCCGCGGAGCTGGAGGTCGTCATCATCGCGCCGCTCTTCGAGAAGCGCGCCAAGGGCCTGTACCACAACAGCCTGGTCGTGATCGACGCGGACGGCTCGCTCCTCGGCACGTACCGCAAGATGCACATCCCCGACGACCCTAATTTTTATGAAAAGTACTATTTCGCGCCGGGCGACCTGGGGTTCAAAACGTTCCAGACCCGCTACGCGAAGATCGGCACGCTGATCTGCTGGGACCAGTGGTACCCGGAAGCCGCGCGCCTCACGGCGCTCGCGGGCGCGGAGATCCTTTTTTATCCGACCGCGATCGGTTGGCATGATTCCGAACCGGCCGACGCCCGCAAGCTCCAGCGCCAGTCCTGGCAGACCATCCAGAATTCCCACGCCGTGGCCAACGCCGTCTTCGTCGCGGCCGCCAACCGCACGGGCCGTGAGAAAAAACTCACCTTCTGGGGCTCCTCCTTCGTCACCGGTCCCGACTGCTCCGCGATCGTTCAGGGTTCCGTGGACCGCGAAGAGGTCCTGATCGCCGACTGCGACCTTTCCCGCATCGAAAAGCAGCGCCGCGAATGGCCCTTCCTGCGCGACCGCCGCATCGACGCCTACAAGCCAATCACCCAGCGCTACGGAGCCTGAGCTTACCCATGACCCCGCAATCCCAAGGTTTTTCCATGCCGGCCGAATGGGCGCCGCACGAGGCGACCTGGCTCAGCTGGCCCAATAATAAAGACACGTGGACCGAAGGTATCGAAGCCGTCGAGTCTGCCTTCGCGCAGGAGATCGAATGCCTGGCCGAAGGTGAGACCGTGAAGATCCTGGTCGATTCCGACCAGGAACAGGAGCGGGTCCGCAGTATTCTGAGCCAGCGTCAGGTCCGCTGGGGCAATGTGCGCTTCATCGTCCACCCAACCGTGGACGTGTGGATCCGTGACTACGGTCCGAACTTTGTGACGCGCGGCACCGGCTCCAAGCGGGAGATCGGTTACAACAAGTGGATCTTCAACGCCTGGGGCAACAAGTACGCGGACCTTGCGACGGACACCCGGGTCTTCGATGATCTGGAATCGCGCGTCCCGGGCCGCAGATTCGAGCCGGGCATCGTACTCGAAGGCGGATCCATTGAAGTGAACGGCGAGGGCGTGGTGCTTACGACCGAGCAGTGCCTGCTCAACAAGAACCGCAACCCTAAGCTTGACCGCGGCGCGATCGAACGGAAGCTCAAGGAGCATCTGGGCGTCCAGAAAGTCCTGTGGCTGGCCGAAGGCGTCGAAGGGGACGACACGGACGGACACATCGATGATATCGCCCGGTTCACCGACCCCCGGACGATCGTGGCTGTTTACGAGGACGATCCTTCCGACGGCAATCACAAGATCCTCCAGGACAACTGGGAACGGCTCGAAGCCATGACGGATAATCGGGGAGAGCCCTTCCGTCTCGTCAAACTCCCGATGCCCGACCCGGTCATTTATGAAGGCAACCGGCTCCCAGCCAGCTATGCCAATTTTCTCATCGCCAACAAGCATGTCCTCGTGCCGATCTTCGGCTCCCGGAACGACCGCAAGGCCCTGCAGATCCTCGAGCCGCTTTTTCCCAACCGCAAGGTCGTCGGGATCAACTGCAAGGTCATGGTCCGGGGCTTCGGCACGCTCCACTGCGCCTCCCAACAAGAACCCTCCATCCGCTATTAAAATCCGCGTGTCGGCGCCCTTTGTGATCGCCCGGCGCCTTCCTGACCCTGTGGTAGTAGTAAAAATCGCAGAGAATTGATATATTATGCTGATGAAAGTATCAAAGCTGTTTGTTTCGTTCGCGGTCCTGACGGTGCTGGTGGGCGGGGTCTATGGTGTTCGTCATGCCCGTGGGATCGACGCCAAGGGTGCCGCCGCGCCGATGCTGGCCGCTCCAAGGGCCGTGGGCAACGCCTCCGCCAAAACGCGCGTCGTCGAATTCATCGATTACCAATGCCCTTCCTGCGCCAAGAGCTCTCACTTTTTACACGAACTCTCCAAGCGCCATCCTCAGGATCTTTATGTCGAGGTGAAGTATTTTCCCTTGCGGGGTCACGCGCATAGCATGACCACGGCCAAGCTGGTCGAGTGCTCGCGGATGCAGGGGAAGTTCTGGGAAGCGCAACAGGCGGTCTTCCTCTCCCAGGCTGCTTGGAAGGACCTGCCGGACGCCGAGCCAACGCTGCGGCTGGCGCTCCAGGCGGCCGGGGTGGACACCGCGGCAGCTGACCGATGCACGCAAGACCCTGAGGTCGAAAAACGCATTATGGCCGAGCGCGAGGAAGCCATCCGGCTGGGTCTCAAATCAACCCCGACGTTCTTCATCAACGGGACCATGGTCGTGGGCTTCATGGCGATGCAGGCGGAGATGATCAAGGTTTTTCCGGACGCGGCGGACATCAAGCTACCGGCGGACAACTTGGGTCCGCAGCTTCCGCCCTCCGTCGCGGTCCGGTCCGATGGCTCGCAAGCGGCCCAATAGAGGCGTATCGGCGCGGCCCGGGCCCGCCGGTTCGCGCGCCCCGGCCGCCGCGAGCGGGTCGGCAATGAACTTTTGGACCGTCGCGCGGATCGGTACGGGTCTTTTGTTCGCGGTCTCGGGATTTGAGAAGCTCGTGAGCCCGTACCAGAATTTTCAGTTCGTGATCGAGCAGTACCAGGTCGTCGGCAGGGAACAGGCCGCCTGGATCGCGCAGACGCTGCCGTGGGCCGAGCTCGTCGCGGGCGTTTTTCTCGCGTTGGGATTGTGGACGACGGCCGCCGGAGCGGCGGTCCTCGCGATGTTCGGTGTGTTCATTGTCGCGGTCGGCCAGGCGCTCGTCCGCCGTCTGCCGCTCGACGAATGCGGGTGTTTCGGCGAGCTCATCTCGATCCCGCTGCCCGCGGTCCTGGCGATGGACCTGACTCTGACCGCGCTCGTCGCCTTGGGGCTTTCCCGCAAGCCGGGCTTCAAGTCCGCCGGTCTCGACGGCCGCCTGTGACGGGCGCGCCGGATGACATCCGCCGCCGGTACGGCGCGGCCCTGGACCTTCTGACCGCGCGGCAGCCCGAAGCTTGCGCAGCGGAACTGGAAAAAATTTTGTCGGAGCATCCGGATTTTTTGGACGCGTACGAAGGGCTGGCGGTCGTTTATTCGAAGCTGGGCCGGCTGGACGAGGCGATCGGGCTGATGAACCGTCTCGCCGAAAAGGACCCGGACTCGCTGATGGCGCACGTGAACCTTTCGGTTTTTTATATGAAAAAGGGCATGAAGGAAGCTGCCGAGGTCGAGAAGGCCAAGGCGACCGTGCTGCAGTTCAGCCGGGGTTCCAAAAAAATTTAGGACCGGCCAGGCCGTTCGTGCGGCCGGAGCGGAAGACGGAAGATGCCCTACGACTTGATCATATTTGACCTCGACGGCACGCTCGTGGACACGGCGCCGGACATCATGGCCAGCGCGAACTGGGTGATGCTGAAGACCGGGTATCCGCAGCGGAACCTGATCGAAGTGAAGCACGCGATCGGCCGCGGCGTTCACGAGCTCCTGAACCAGCTGTCGACCGGCACGGACCGGCCGGCCCTGGAAGGCGACGCGCTCGAAGAAGCGTGCGGGATCTACCGCGAGCATTACGTGAACAACCTCGTCGTGCACTCGAAGGAGTTCGACGGCGTCACGGAAATGCTCCGGGGCCCGCTCCGGAACGCGCGCAAAGCCATCGTCACGAACAAGCCGCATGTCCTGACGGACCGGCTGCTCAAGGAAGTGGGTTTCGAAGGGATCTTTGACCCGGTGATCGGGACCGGCTGGAAATACGCGGCCAAGCCTTCGGGCGAAGGCGTCCTCGCGGCGGCGGCCCATCACGGCGCCCGGCCGGACCGGACGATCCTGATCGGCGACAGCGAGATCGACCGGCAGACCGCGGTGAACGCGGGGATAAAATTTGGATGGGTGTCTTACGGTTACGACACGGTGACGCGCGACGGCAGTTTTCGCGTGTTCGATAACCCTCGGCAATGGGAGGAACTGGCTCATGGAAATGTTTGACGCAATGAAAATGTCCGCGGAGAAGCGCGCCGCGCTCGACGTGGCGGAATCGGCCCGCGAGTCCGATTGGAAGTTTCCGAGCTTTGTCGCCCAGGTGTTCGAAGGCAAGTTCGACTGGAAGCTTTTGCACCCGTATCCCGCGCAGTCGGCCGAGGACAAGAAGATCGGCGACGAGTTCTGCGCGAAGGTCGAGAAGTTCATCAAGGCCGAGTTGGACCCGGACGAGGTCGACCGCACCGGTCTCATCCCGGACAAGGTCTATGAAGGCTTCGCCCAGATGGGCCTTTTCGCGCTCAAGATCCCCAAGGAGTACGGCGGCCAGGGCCTGAGCCAGATCAACTACAACCGCGTCGTCGGACTTGTGTCGAGCTACTGCGGTTCCACCGCGGTCATGCTCTCGGCGCACCAGTCGATCGGCGTGCCCCAACCCCTCAAGCTCTTCGGAACGCCCGAGCAGAAGAAAAAATACCTCCCGCGCTTCGCGGGCAAGTACATCTCGGCGTTCGCGCTCACCGAGCCTGAGGTCGGTTCCGATCCCGCCAAGATGTCCACCATGGCCGTTCCGACCGAGGACGGTCAGCACTTCCTGATCAACGGCAAGAAGCTCTGGTGCACGAACGGTCCGATCGCGGACATCCTCATCGTGATGGCCCAGACGCCCGCCAAGGTCATCAAAGGCAAGGAACGCAAGCAGATCACCGCCTTCATCGTCGAAAAATCGATGCCCGGCATCAAGGTCCTGCACCGCTGCAGCTTCATGGGTCTCCACGGCATCCAGAACGGCCTGATCGAGTTCAAGGACGTGAAGGTCCCGCGCGAGAACATCCTGTCCGGCGAAGGTCAGGGTCTCAAGCTCGCGCTCGTGACGCTCAACACGGGGCGCCTCACGGTCCCCGCGGCGACGAGCGCCATGGCCAAGCTCTGCGTCAAGATCGTGCGGGAATGGTCGGTGAAGCGTATCCAGTGGGGCGCCGCGATCGGCAAGCACGAAGCGGTCAACTCCAAGATCGCGACAATGGCCGCGGACACGTTCGCGATGGAGAGCGTGACCTGGTACGTCTCAGCGGTCGCGGATTCGGGCAAGACCGACATGCGCCTCGAAGCGGCCATGTCCAAGCTGTTCTGCACGGAGCGCGCCTGGCGCATCGCCGACGACACCGTCCAGATCCGAGGCGGACGCGGCTATGAGACGGCGGACTCCCTGCGCGCCCGCGGCGGCGAGGACCCGATCCCGGCTGAGCGCATCCTGCGCGATACCCGCATCAACCTGATCATCGAAGGCACGAGCGACATCATGCACCTGTTCATCGCGCGCGAGGCGATGGACTGGCATCTGCGCCTGGCGTCGCCGCTCTTCGGCAAAGCGAGCCTGGGCGTCAAGTTCAGCGCGTTCATCAAAATGGGTCTCAAATACGCGACCTGGTACCCCAAGCTCTGGATCTGGCCGAACATGGTCAGCGCCGACGGGGTGCCTTCGAAGCTCCGCACGCACCTGCGCGCCTGTGAGCGTCTGTCGAGACGCCTGGCCCGCAACATGTTCCACGCGATGATGATCCACCAGGCCAAGCTCGAGCGCAAACAGAACGTCCTGGCGCGTCTCGTGGACATCGGCGCTGAGATCTTCGCGATGTCGGTCTCGAACGCGCACGCGTCGCACCTGGCCAAGCAGGGCGGGGACGCCGCGAACGCGGTCGATCTCTGCGACCTGTTCTGCCGCCAGGCCCGCACGCGCATCGACCGCGCGCTCGAGGATGTGCTGTGGAACGAGGACGACACGGTCTATAATGTCGGCCGGGGGATCTTCGACGGCAAATTCACCTGGATCGAGAACGGCATCGTCAAGTAACCATCTGAGGAGAGCATCATGAAGCGCATACTCGGCATCGCACTGTCCGCCCTTTTCGTCACGACGGCCGCGCATGCGGCGGATCTGGATAACCGCATCTGGGAGTCCAAAGAGATCCTCAAGGAATACATGCAGATGCCCGAGCAGGACCGGATCCCTTCGAGCCTCCTCAAGAGCGCGAAGGCCGTCGCGATCTTCCCGAGCATGATCAAGGCGGGCTTCGTCGTCGCGGGTCAGTACGGCGACGGCGTCGTTCTCGTGAAGGACGAGGCGACCGGCAAGTGGAGCGCCCCGGCGTTCTACCGGATGTCGGGCGGCAGCGTCGGCTTCCAGATCGGCGGCCAGGCGTCCGACGCGGTGCTCGTGATCACGAACGAGCGCGGCGTGCGCGGCTTCCTCGAGAACAAGTTCACGCTCGGCGCAGACGCGTCGGTCTCCGCCGGTCCCGTCGGCCGTGACGCCGAAGGCAAGACCGACTGGCAGATGAAGTCCAGCGTCTACTCGTACTCGCGTTCCCGCGGCCTTTTCGCGGGTGTCGCGCTGGACGGCATGGTCGTGAGCGAGGACAAGGACGCCAACTCGTCCTACTACGGTTCGGGCAGCTACGCCGAATCGATCCTGATGAAGCGCACCGTCCAGCCTTCCGATAAGGGCAAGGAGCTCATCGAGACGCTCGCCCAGTACGCCGCGTAAATGCCCAAAGTCCCCAAGGACACCCGACCCTGCGTCAAACGCAGGGTCGTTTTTTCGAGCCCGCGTCTCACGGTTTTCCGTGACACCGCCCGGATCCACAAGAAGCTTGTCGAAAAGATCTGGATCCGCCGGCCGCGCGTCTCCGCGATGGTCGTGCTCAAGGATCCGGACACGTTCGTCCTGGTCCGGCAGTACCGCTACGGCATCAACCGCACCCTCTGGGAGCTGCCGGCCGGGACCGTGGACGAAGGGGAGTCGCCGCGCGCGTGCGCGGTCCGCGAGTGCCAGGAGGAGACCGGCTGGGTCCCGCGCAAGGTCCGAAGCCTGGGCCATTATGCGGGCGCGCCGGCCGGCAGCGAGGAAACGACTTTTTTATTTCTCATGACGGACCTCGTCAAAGGTAAAATGAACCTCGACACCGACGAGCACCTCACCGTCGGTACGTTCAGCGCCGCCCGGGTCCGCCGGATGCTCAAGTCCGGCACGATCTGCGACGCCAAATCAATCATCGGACTTCATAGGTATTTTTCATCATGAGACTTCAATCGTTTTTGGCCGACGCGGGCGTCGCGAGCCGCCGTAAATCCGCCGAGTTGGTCGAACAGGGTCTCGTCAAAGTGAACGGCGAGGTCGTGAAGGCTCCCGGTCATCCCGTCGATCCCGAAAAGGATCTGATCGAGTTCAAGGGCCGGAAGGTCCAGCCGGAAGCGCTCCATTACTATCTCTTTTATAAGCCGATGAACGTGATCACCACGGCCGCCGACGAGCAGGGACGCAAGAAGGTCACGGACTTTTTCACCAAAGTGAACGCGCGTGTGTTCCCGGTCGGCCGGCTCGACCGCAACTCCACGGGCCTTCTCATCATGACCAATGACGGCGCGCTGGCCAACGGCCTTATGCACCCTTCCAAGGGCGTGGAAAAGCGCTACGCGGTCCTGCTCGATGGGCCTCTGGGTCCTGAGCAGATGATGAAGTTCCAGAAGGGCCTCAAGATCGAAGGCCAGACGACCTCCACCTGCAAGATCACCGATCACGGCGCGGTCGAAAAGCGCGGCTTCGCGTACGAGGTCGTGCTCCACGAAGGCAAGAACCGCCAGATCCGCAAGATGATGGAGATCCTGGGCCGCCACTGCAAGGAGATCCACCGGTTCGAATACGGCGATCTCAAGCTCGGCAAACTCAGGCCGGGCGACTTCCGTCCGCTCACGGCCGATGAGGTCGCAGCGCTCAAGGTGTGCGCGGGGATCTAGTTCTTGGCGCGTCTGAAGGTCGTCCAGTATCCCGATCCTGTGCTTCTCAAGCGGACCCAGCCGGTCGAGTCGATCGGTGATTGGGAGCGCGCGTTCGTCCTGGACATGATCGAGACGATGCATGAGGAAGCCGGAGTGGGACTCGCCGCCAACCAGGTGGGTGTTTCCAAGCGCATCTTCGTCGCGTGCGCGGACGGCGTGAAGGGCAAGGAACTCGTCTACTTCAACCCCGAGATCATCTCTAAGACGGGGGAGGTCAAGGACTTCGAGGGCTGTCTGAGCGTCCGCGACGAGTACGAGCCCGTGACCCGGTACCGCGAGGTCACGCTGCGCGCGATGAACCTCGACGGACAGACGGTCGAGGTCAAGGCCAAGGGTCTTCTCGCCCGCATTTTTCAGCACGAAGTGGACCACTTGGACGGCTTCGTGTTCGTGCACCGCCTGGGCTGGCTCAAACGCCGCAAGATCTTCAAAAAATTTGAACGCACCAAGTAACCCCGGGTACCGCGCTGTATCGGTCCGTTCGAGCGGGAGTGTTGTCCGTATGGGGGTGTTTCCCGGATGAAGATCCTTTTTATGGGCTCAGGAACCTTCGGCCTGCCAGTCCTTGACGCGCTTGCGGCGTCGCGGCACCCGGTCGCCGCGGTGGTGACCGCGCCTGACAAACCACAGGGCCCAGGCCGCGTGAAGACACCGTCGCCCGCCAAGGTCTGGGCCG
>CAZHID010000035.1:11737-13599 GCA_964532445.1 uncultured Planctomycetia bacterium
GGGCCGAAGCGCGCGGCATCCCGGCCCTCACTCCCGCCAAGCTCAACACACCCGAAACCATCGCCCAGCTCAAGTCGATCGGCGCGGACGTCTTCGTCGTCGCTTCGTACGGCGCGCTCCTGTCCGAAGAGGTGCTCGCCCTGCCGTCCCGAGGCTGCATCAACGTCCATCCGTCGCTTTTGCCTCTGTACCGCGGCGCTTCGCCCGTGGTCCAGACGCTTCTGGATGGCCGGACGCGGACCGGGATGACGATCATGGCGATGGCGAAGGACCTCGACGCGGGGGATGTCCTTTTGCAGGAGACGGTGGACGTGGCCGCGGACGAGGACGCGCGCGGGCTCACCGACCGTCTGGCCCGGATGGGCGGGGAAATGACCGTTCAGGCGCTGGACCTGCTCGAAGCGGGAAAGCTCGGACGCGTTCCCCAGGACCACGCGCTGGCGACCTACTGCTCCAAGCTCAAGAAGGAGCACGGCCGTATCGACTGGACAGCACCGGCGCAGGTCGTCCACGACCGCGTCCGAGCGCTGGTGATCTGGCCCGGCAGTTTCACGACCCGGAACGGAAAACAGATCAAAATTTTAAAGACAAGGCCCGCCGCGGCGGGTGGAATGCCGGCCGGACCCGGCGAAGCGCCCTCTGGACCCGGGTCCAATGAACCGGGCCGCGTGCTCGGGACTCGCGCTCCGGCCGGACTTATTGTAAAGTGTGGCGACGGCCCCATCGCGATCGAGGAGCTTCAGCCCGAGGGCGGACGGCCGATGCACTGGAAGGATTTTGTGAACGGTTCGAGCATCAAGCCGGGCGACCGGTTCGAATAACGGAGATTTTTTCAAAAAAACCATGCCCGATCCCATGCAGCCCCGGGACTTCCGTAAGGACATCGCCCCCGCAGAACTCATCCGCAAGGACTTCGAACTCATCCGCTCCCACGAAAAGCTCATCGCCTCCAACGACGTGGCCGACATGATCTTCGTCCAGTCGATCGAGGGCCGCGCGCACAACGGCGCGGGCGTGTTCAACAAACGCGCGTACGTGAACACCAACATCGACGACATCGTCCGGGCGCTCAAGCGTGACCCGGTCAAGACCAAGGCCTACCGTCAGGGACTCATCGACGAGATCGCTGATTTTGTGAAGACGACGATGCACGGCGAGAAGCGCGACCGGCTCGTGAACCACAAAGGCGAGCCGTTCCTGGGCATCGACCTCTTCCGCGAGCGGCGCGTGAACGCGCGGGACGTCCTGCGGGGGATCTTCCTCGGCGGGCTGCGCGACAACATCGACGTCCGCAAGGAAACGGAAGCGCGCTATCAGATCAAGATCGGCGGCGGCAAGCTGTACTTCGTGAACGCGAACGTGATGACGAGCATGAACATGGACGGCGAGCATCTGGCCCACGATCCGCACGAGCACGAGATCGAGGAGTTCCGCAAGCAGGGGCTCATCATGGACGAGTACGACCCCGAGATGGGGGACCTGATCCGTTATTTCTACATCCGGCACCGCGTGGGACCCGGCCAATCGGACGACGCGGCGATCGTGATCGCGGGCATCCTTTACAACATGGACGTGGCGCTGGGGGTCTTCCTCGCCGACGCGATCGACACGCTCGAAAAATACGCGACGGAGTTCAAGGACCAGGACCAGGAGCTCGCGTTCTTCATCGGACGCGGTTACAAAGAGCTCAAGCTTACGATGGACGACGCGTACGAGATGTGTTTCCTGTCGTCGATCCCGGAAGCCGAGGAGGAGCTCGTTCCCGACAGCTCCCTCCGCTACCTCCTGACCACCGAGAACCAGTACAAGACCAGTGCCTTGGAATCACACCTGGCTTTTGCCGAAGGCAAGCCGGTCCCGCC
>CAZHID010000036.1:0-13284 GCA_964532445.1 uncultured Planctomycetia bacterium
CAGGGCGACCCGGGTTCCACGCAATTCTTCCTATCGCTCGAGGACGACCACATGCGCATCTTCGGTTCCGACCGGATCGCGGGCGTCATGCAGCGGCTCGGGATGCAGGAAGGGGAGGCGATCCAGCACGGCCTCGTGACCCGTTCGATCGAGACCGCGCAAGCGCGCGTCGAGTCGCGCAACTTCGACATCCGCAAAGAGCTCCTGAAGTACGACGACATCATGAACCAGCAGCGCATCGCGATCTACACCGAGCGCCGCCGGGTGCTCGAGGGTGAGGATCTGAAGACCTATTTCATGGAAGCCTTTGAGGACATCATCGCCGATGCTTCCAACGGCCTCGAGAAAGCCGCCCGCGAGACGGACGATGAAAAAAGCGCCGCTCAGCGCCAGTCGGTCGCCGACTTCCTCAAATCCGTCTTCCCGGAGCTCCCGACCGCCGACGAGCTGGCCGACGCCGACCTCTTCAAGGAAAAGTTCACGGAGCGCGTCAAAGCCGCTTATGAAGAGAAGGAAAAAGCGTTCACTCCCGAGATCCTGCGCCGCGTTGAGCGGATGATCCTGCTCGAGGTCATCGACACCAAGTGGAAGGACCATTTGCGCGGCATGGACGAGCTCCGCGAGGGCATCGGTCTGCGCGCCTACGGCCACAAGGACCCCATCGTGGAATTCCGCCGCGAAGGCTTCGGGATGTTCGAGGAAATGACCCGCAAGATCAAGGAAGATGCCGTCAGCTTCATTCTTCGCGCTCAGCCGATGCGTCAGGAAGAAGCCGTGATCGAGGCCGCTCCGAGCGTGCTCGAGAACTTGCAGTTCATCCACCCCTCCGCCGAAACCATGCCGGCCCCCCAACGGCCCGCGCCGGCATCCCACGGCCAGGCGATGCCCGAGGGTCTTCCGCTTCCCAAGCAGCGCCCTCAAGGCACGCCCGCACCCGCCGCCGCGGCCGAGCCGATGCGCCGCGACGAGGAGAAGGTCGGACGTAATGACGTGTGTCCTTGCGGGAGCGGCAAGAAGTACAAAAAGTGCCACGGCGCATGACGCGCCGCGCGCCCGGGACCTTTTGACCCGAATGATCAGGTCATGATCCTCAGGATCTATTTCAAGGAAGTCCTGCTGGTGCTGCTGTACGCGGTGCTGCAGTCGGTCATTTTTCATTTTCCGCAGGCCTGGCCGCTTGGCTTCATCTCGCTCGTCCCGCTTTTTTTCCTGCTTTATCTCTGTCCGGGTCCCAAGGATGCCTTCCTCTTCGGACTGCTAGCCGGCGTCCTGCAGACCGCGGGCACGTTCTATTGGATCCTTCACGTCACCAAGTTCGGGTACCTCGCGATGTGCGTCTACCTCAGTGTCTTCACCGCGCTGTACGCGGTGCTGGCCTACCATTCGATCCAGGTCCTCGGCCGCGCGGGGACCGAAGGCTTCGGTTGGGGCTGGGTCAAGACGCTGACCTTGGCGTGTCTCTGGGTACTGGTCGAGTTCGTCCGCTCCAACATCCCCGTCATGCGCTTTCCGTGGGCGCTCCTGTCCTACTCCCAATGGAAGAACCTGGCGTTCATCCAGTCCGCCGATACCTGGGGCGCGTTCGGCGTCTCGTTCGTGCTCGCCTTTTTTGCGGCAGGCGTCTTCGGTGTCTGGATGCTGGCGGTGCGCTTCTCGAGGGGAGAGCTGACGCTCCATCGGTACGCGACGCAGCTGGCGTTCATCGCGGGCCTGCCGCTTCTGGTGACGGTCCTCAACGCCGGCTACGGCGCGCACGCGCTCGCCGGGATCAAGGCCACCGAGACCGTCTCGGCGCCCCGCACGCGCATCGCCGTGGTCCAGGGCAATATCCCTCAGGAACAAAAGTGGGACCCGCGCATCCAGGAAATGATCTTCCGGAAATACGACGGTCTGAGCCGTCACGTGATCATGGAAGCGCCGGACCTCGTCGTCTGGCCGGAAACGGCTTTCCCGGGTTTTTGGGAAGTGGAGCCGGAGCTGACGCGCCGGGTGTCGAGCCTCGCTCGCGAGATCCCTTCGGAGCTTTTCATCGGTTCGCCGACCTACCGCGAGTCCGAATTCGGCGTGCAAAAAATGAACAGCGCCATCCACATCGCGAAGAACGGCAAAGAACTGAAGCGCTATCACAAGATGCGCCTGGTGCCGTTCGGGGAATACGTGCCGTTCTTCCAGTTCATCCGCCGCTTCTTCGATGACATCGGTCAGTTCGCGCCGGGCGAGGTGATGACGCTTTTTAGAACGCCGGTGCGTTGGAATTACGGGGTCACACCGGACGGCCGGCCGCGGGCTTTTTCCGCGCTCATCTGCTTCGAGGATATTTTTCCCGATCATTGCCGCAAGTTCGTCCGCAAGGGCAGTTCGATGCTGATCAACATCACCAACGACGCGTGGTTCAAGGATTCCACAGGCCCTTATCAGCACGCCCAATCTTCGGTGTTCCGCGCTGTCGAAAACCGTGTCCCAGTGATCCGGGCGGCGAACACAGGTCTTTCCTGCCACATCGATACGTCCGGGCGGGTGGTGGACACCTTGAAGGACGGGGGTAAGGAGATCATGGTCGCCGGGTTCAAGAACTTTGACGTGATCCTCAACCACAAGCAAACTTTATATACGACTTACGGGGACTGGTTCGTTATTCTTCTGCTGACCGGCTTCTTGCTGACCCAGAAGCTCCACGTTGCACGACTTGACGCGACCCCCACGGACGACATTGACTAACTGACGCGCCAGCGGTTTTTAGCGGTTTTTGTCTCGACAGACCGTTCTCGTGATCCATCGCTTCACGATCCCTCGTTCAAAATATTTACAACCCTAACCTTGAAAAAACCCTATCCTAGGGTAGACTTCAGATAAGGGCATATAAAGTGGGTACTAATACAAAATATAAAATAAGACTTATTTCGATAGCTGTTTTAACCTGTTTTATCTTTGAACAGGCGGCGACGGCTGCGCCCTCCGCTTCGTCCGGCGGTGTGATCACCCCGGTCCCTTCGCAGGTCTCAATCGCGCCATTTGCTTCAAACCCGGCTCAGTTGCAGATGCCCCTGGAACACGTGACCGTCCAAGAAATGCACGCCGGCACGAACGGACGACTTATCATCCACATTCAAGACGCGCACGCCAACCTGAGCGGTCAGCAGAGCCTGTCCAAGGCGCTCGACCGGATCCTGACCCAGTACGACCTCAAGCTGGTCCTGGTGGAAGGTTCCGCCCGCGACTCGTCCCTCGACGAGATCCGTAAGCTCGCTCCGCTCAAGGAGTGGAAGATCATCGCACGACGCTTCCTGTACGACGGGATCATCTCCGGCGAAGAATATCTGAACCTCACGAGCGAGCATCCGATGAAGATCATCGGCGTTGAGTATCGCGACCTTTACGACGAAGCGGTGAAGGCCTATGCCGCGATCGTGGACCGCCGAAAGGACATTCTGCATTACCTGTACCAGGCCAAGGTTTCGCTCGACCGTCTCAAGGTGAAGATGTACCCGCAAGCGCTCAAGGACTACGAGGCCAAGAAAGGACCCGAGGACGGTCCCGGCTCGATCGACTTCAAGACGGGCTTCGCCGAGCTTCTGAAGCTTGCTGAGGCGGCTGAATTCCCCGTGTCAGACTTAGCCCAGATCGAAAAGCTCCGGGCGCTCATCGCGAAGGAATCGCTCGTGGACTTCGACAAGGCGGGCAAGGAGCAGGAGGCGATCCTCAAGGGGCTTACGGTCGCCGGCGCCACGGAAGAGGTCCGCGAGTTCAGCGAAGCGTCCCGACGCCTGCGTTTTTCGCAGGTCTCGCAGTTCCTGCTTATCCAAAAGTTGCTTCAGACCGCCTCCGACCGCGAAGTGCCGATGGAGAACTTTCCGGACCTCATGGCCTATGCCGGCTATCTCGAGAAGTTCTCGGACCTCAAAATGGACGAGCTCATGGCGCAGCTGGAGTTCCTTGAGGATAAAGTCTACGAAAAGCTCCTTCCGAGCGACGACGCCCGCAAGGTCCGGGCGATCGACCGCTTCCTCGGCCTTCTCGGCAACGCCTACAAGCTGCAGATGTCCTCGCAGGAGTTCGGGATGTTCACGTTCAATGAAAAAGACTTTCAGACCGAATCGTGGCTCGCCTTCATGAACCGCCAGCTTATCGACCTTGGATTCTTCGAGAGCCTGGTGCCGTACCAGCCTTATTTGGAGGACGCGCGCACCGACTTCGGCCGTTTCTACCAGTTGGTCGGCGAACGCGATATCGCCTTTGTGGAGAATGCCAACCGCATCATGAACGAACAAGGGGAGCGGGCCGCGGTCCTGATCGCCGGCGGATACCACACCGCCCATCTCACGGAACTTCTGCGCAACGAAGGCACTTCCTATATAGTCCTCACGCCCGTTGTCACGGACACGACCGATCACGAGCGTTACGAAGAATTGCTGTTGTCCCATCTGAAAGATCAGGAGAAACGCCTGGCATCCTCGAGCTCAGCAAAGAAAGACACCGGTCCCTACCGCGCTCAGAACGTAGCGACGACCAAGATCCCGCGCGGCCTGCGTCTTATGAGCTTGGGCTCCCGCCTGGCCCGCGACGGCGGCTTCAGTCCGGAGGCGACGGCGGTCATGGAGAGCCGTTTACCGGCTGATCAGCTACAGGCCATCCGAATGGCAGCAAGCCGCATGAGCTTGGATGCGGAAGCCGTGCGTTTTGATCCGATCGGGGAGCCTGGAGAGAACAGGGCCAATCTTGGATCAGCTCCGGATGCCGCGAGGATGAGCGTGGACGAGCAGCTGAGCACAGGATTCATTCTGACCGTTGAGCAGCTCCGACTGCTGGCGAAGGGCGAGGAGGTCTCCGAGGATTCGATCAGCGTGAGCCGTTTACGGCTCAGGCAAGCGGTCGCCGAACGCGGCAGCCCCAGCGCACGGGCGAACGTCAGTTTGAAGGTCCTGGACTACATCGAAGCGGTGCAGAACAAGGACATCGCATCGGCGGAATCCGCGATGAACGAACTGGTCTCGTTGCTGGGCAATTCCAAGATCGCCGACGAATTGATCCGGCTCGCCGCCCAATCCGCGATCGAGAACTTCCTCACCGCGGACCAAAAGAACCTGATCTTCATCATGCTTCTGGCCAAGCAGGACCTGCAGGCCGCCGCCGTGGCGGCTTACCAGCTGTGGACAGGAAAAAAAACACTACCTATCGGCACTATCACGCCCCGATGGATCGAGGACTATCAGGCTTTGCGGGATAAGGATATCCAATCGTTCCGTTTGGTGCGCGGATTGCTCGCGGCTCTCTTGATGCGGGCCGGTCTGGTCCGATCGGAGCAGCTCGAGCCGACGAACCGCGCCGCGACGGAACTGGTCGAGGCCGGAGGTCAAGCGGTCCTCAAGCTGGCAATGACGGGCCTGCCGGACCGGCAGCCGTCACGGGACACGAGGACCGAGGCTTCCGAGGCGGAGGCCGCTATCCTAGCCACGGCCTCAAAGATACAGAGCAATGCCCCTGCCAAGGTCTGCTTTGTGTGCACAGCCAACATGAACCGCAGTGCCGCCGGCCATATCATTCTCGATGACGCGGCCCGCAAGCAGGGCAGGACCAATCTTCAAGTGGTTTCGGGAGGCCTGCTCACCGACCAACTTACCGGATATGACGGTAAACCGGTGGAAGGAGCGCCCATCCATGCGGATTACGTGGAGCCGCTCAGAGCGCAAGGTGTGGAGCGGTCCGTGATCGAGGGTTTCCGGTCCCATCAGATCACAGCTGAAATGGTTCAGGGAACTGATCTGATCGTTGTTGCCAGTCCCGCTCACAAGCAAAGACTTCTGGAAATGTTCCCCGAACTCGCGCCTGTTCAGGGGCGGATCGTACTGTTCACTCAGATGGACCCGGATCTCGCGAGGCATGGTGACGAGATGCCCGATCCTCAGCGCGGCGACGCGGCAGTCGCTGGCGGAATCAGTAAAGCCGACCTTCTTTCGGAGATCAAAAAGATCGCTGACCGCCTGTTGTCGGGACCTGCGGCCGGCACGACGGCTGCAGCCGACCGCAGCACCCCGGCGAACCCCATTCTATTTGAACCGGCGACCCGTGAATTCAAATTATTGACCGCCGCCTGGCTCAGGTGGCAGGGACCCCAAGGGACAGTGGCGGAGGTGATGACCTCCAGCGGCCCGATCTCGGCGAACACCGAGCTGCAGCGCCGGATCCTTGGCAATCTCACGGTCCCCATGACGCTTGCGCAATTCGCCGCACAGGTCCATCAAGACCTGCTTTCTATCCCGACCGCGACCTATGATGAAGTCATCGCCCTTGCCGGTCCGGCCAAAGCCGGCGATTATGCGGCCGCCAAAAGCGCGATCTTAAGGACCCTTCAAACTCTTTCAGGTGCCAGGTTGGCAGTGGTGGGCCCGGCCGCCGGACGATCGCTCGAGGCGGTGCCTGCCTTCGGTGCATTGGATGCGGAAGTCCGCGAGTTTCTTTTGCGCGCGACGACACCGATCGAAGGGCCAGCCGATCGCTTCGCCGTTGAATACTTTTCGGACGAGCCGGGGCTGTCCCGGACGGCGGTGGTCGAAGCGATCGCCGGCTCGGACCGGCTGAGAGGCGCGCCTCAGGGGGCGTTGATCCTGCGAGGCCTTGACCCGACGAACCCGGACAAGATCATTCAGACGCAGGCGATCATCGAAGCGCTGTTGAAAAAGATCCTTGGGGTGGAACCCGACCTGAGGAGCGTCGTGTATCCGCTAGGCGAGGCGCTCAAGAACGCCGTTGTGTGGGGGAATTACGGTCAGCAGGGAAAATACGTCGTGGTTCGCTGGAGCCGTACCGGCGCCGAATTGGACATGGACATCATCGATCAGGGCATCGACCCGAACGGTGAAAAAAGCGGGAACGGCGGCATCCGGCTGGCCGGCGGTTTGACGAGACCGGCGGGCATACTTCCGGTCTACGCGGGTTCCAGAGCCGGGGTGAAATGGCATATCGGCAAATATTTGGACCGGACCTTTGTCCGTGGAGAAGGGGATGATGCGGTCTATGACGATCCGATCATGTCCGCTGACGGCCGGCGTTTAGGTCAAGCGGTGCGCCTGCGCGCGATCCCGCTGCCGGAGATCTTCGGCGTCGACATGACCGCTCCTGTTACCGCCGATCAAGAGACCGTGGCTTCCAGGTCTTTGCTTCCTGCCGGAGCCAGATTACCTCAGGGGCCGGCAGTGAACGGGAGCGGATTGGAAGCTTTTATGCCGGAAGTATCGCGGCAATTGGCGCAAGCTGGGAAAAAAGCTATTCCTGTCGCCCTCGCGGACGGGGCGCGTTTGGCGATGATATCCCCGGCGGACCGTGTGTCGCAGGCGGCGGCCGAGAGCAGCCAAGATGATGCGTCGCTCCAGGTCATCGCCCCCAGAATGGGTAATTTTCTCCAGACTCTTTCCGGCTTGCTCGCCTCCAAAGGCCTTATTTCCTCGACCCGGCCGGTGACGGCGGTGCATGTGGTGCTCTCGGACGGCCTGGAAGGCATCCGTGACGATCAGAACGCGCAGCTGATCACGGAGATCGGGAAGAGCGTTGATTTGCGCGTCGTGAGTGAGACCGGCGGTCAGCTCGGGGGTACGGAAGTCCTGTCGGCCGCACAGTTGGCCCAGCAGATCGCAGACTCCGACAGCAGCGTCATCTTCAACCTGATCGGGTCGGCCGAAGAGATCCAGCGGATCCATGAGCGGTTGGCGGCGGTCTCGCCGGCCCTGCTTGCGAGGGTCGTCCGGGCGCCTGTCCGAGCCGACAAGGCCGCGCCGGTGATCGACCTGACGGGCGCGGTGATGATCGGTGCTTTGCTGGCCCCTGTGAAGGACAGCTTCAACCTGTCGCAGGCCGGGGAGACCGATCTGACGGCGGCTTTGGCCCAGGCCCGGGACCTTTCGATGGCGCTCAACCCCCGGATCCGGTCCGCGCTGGCGGGCAAGAGCATGGCCCTGCTGTTCTCGAACCAGGAGCGTCCCGAGCTGGCCGATTACCTCGACCTGCTGCGTCAGGCTTCCCTCAACCCCTTCCGCACCCTCCGCGAACTCGTCGACCAGGTCGCCACCGCTGCCCGCATGGCCGCGATCGCCGCCTAAACCGCCCCCGTCCGGCCCTTCTATTTTTCCGCTTCCATCCCCCATGACCCTGTGCTAACATACCGCACTCCGATATGACACATAGGGAAGTCGCCGCCGTCATTCTCGCCGCTGGGGCGGGGACGCGTATGAAAAGCGAGCTTCCCAAGGTGCTCCACTCCGTTTGCGGGGTGCCTATGCTGGGCCACGTGCTCGGCACGGTCGGGACGCTCGGGATCCGGCGCAAGCTCGTGATCGCCGGACACCTGCGGAAGCAGGTGAGAGCGTACGTAAAGAATTTTGACAGAAGGGCCGAGGTGGTTACGCAGTGGCCGCCTCGCGGAACAGGCCATGCTCTTTTGCAGACTCGCAAGCCATTGCGGTCTTACTGCGGTTCGGTGCTCGTCTTGTGCGGGGACGCTCCCTTAATAAGGAAGTCCTCGCTCGAGTCCCTCATCCGTTTCCGCCAAGCAAAAGACGCGGCCTGCGTCATCCTGACCTTCACACTGCAAGACCCGACCGGTTATGGGCGCATCATCCGCGACGCCAAAGGGCGGGTCGTTCGGATCGTCGAGCAGCTTTCCGCGTCACCGCAAGAAAAAGCGGTCCGCGAGGTGAACTCGGGTGTTTACTGCTTCGATGCCCAGGCGCTCTTCAAGGCGCTTGAGCGGGTGAAGCCCGATCCGATCAAGAATGAGATCTATTTGACCGACGCGGTCGCGATCCTGGCCCGTGAGGGCCGGGTCGAGGCGATCGAGACCGACACACCCGAGGAAACGCTCGGGGTGAACACGCGGAAGGACCTGGCCGAAGTGACGAAGATCCGCAAGACGGCGATCCTGGAAAAGCTCATGAACGAGGGGGTCACGATCGAGGACCCCGCGACGACGTTCATCGGTGAGGGCGTGAAGATCGGAGCGGACACCGTGATCCATCCGAACACGGTGATCGACGGACCCGCGGTGATCGGCAAGAAGTGCTCGATCGGACCTTTCGCCCGCATCCGCGCGGGGGTCAAGCTCGGTAACGAGGTCACGGTCGGAAATTTTGTGGAAGTCGTGCGCTCGACGGTCGGCGACCGGACGCTCGTGAAGCACCTGACCTACCTCGGCGACACGACGGTCGGTGCCGATACGAACATCGGCGCCGGGACGATCACGGCGAACTTCGACGGCCGGAAAAAGCACCGCACCGTCATCGGGCGCGGCGTGAAGGTCGGGAGCGGAACAATTTTTGTGGCGCCGGTGACCGTGGGCGACAAGGCGGTGACGGGCGCGGGCGCGGTCGTGACGCGCGGCACCCGGGTGAAGACGGGCGAGACGGTGTTGGGCGTCCCGGCCCGGCCGGCAGCGAAAAAAAATAGGAAATAAGCAGAATGCCAAAAAGCGGAAGATTGCTCCTGGTCTCAGGGAACGCGAACAAGCCTCTCGCGGAGGAGATCGCGAAGTACCTTTCGATCCCGCTCTGCGGCGCGACGGTCGATCAGTTCTCCGAAGGCGAGATCCGCGTCCAGGTGCTCGACGACGTGCGCGGCTCGGACTGCTTCGTGATCCAGCCGACCTGCTCGGACCCGAACAAGAATTTGATGGAGCTCCTGACGCTCATCGACGCGCTCAAGCGCTCGTCGGCCGAGCGGATCACCGCGGTGCTTCCTTATTACGGCTACGCCCGGCAGGACCGCAAGGACCGCCCGCGCGTCCCGATCACGGCCAAGCTCGTCGCGAACCTGATCACCGTGGCCGGCGCCGACCGCGTGCTCACGCTGGACCTGCACGCGGGCCAGATCCAGGGATTTTTCGACATCCCGCTGGACCATTTGTACGCGGTCAACGTGTTCGTGGACCATTACGAGCGCAAGGGTCTCAAGGACCTGGCCGTCGTTTCGCCGGACGTCGGCGGGATCAAGATGGTCCGCGCCTACGCCAAGCGCATGAACTGCGACTTCGCCGTCGTCGACAAACGCCGCGTGGACGACAAGAAGATCGAGGTCATGAACATCCTCGGCGAAGTGAAGGACAAGAACGTGATCATGGTCGACGATATCTGCGCGACCGCCGGTTCGCTCTGCGAGGCCGCTGAGGCCCTGCGCCGCGCGGGCGCCAAGAGCATCTACGCGGCCGTCACGCACGGTGTCCTGTCCGGTCCGGCGCTCGAGCGCCTCGACAAGTCTTGTATCGATGAGTTGTGCATCACCAATTCGATCCCGTTGAGCAAGGAAAGATCGCATCCCAAGATCAAGGTGCTGTCCGTGGCGCCGCTCTTAGGTGAGGCGATCCGCCGCATCCACCACGCTGAGTCGGTGAGCGGCCTGTTCGGATCGATCGTTCTGTAACCATAAGATCTTTTAGGAGGAAATGAAGTCATGAAGCAGGTATCCCTTTCGGTCGAAGCGAGAACCACGTCCGGCAAATCAACCAACAAGGTCATCCGCCGCGACGGCCGGATCCCCGGTGTCGTGTATCACCGCGGCGAGGCCTCCGCGTCAGTGTCGCTGTCCCTGAAGGAGCTCAACCACATCCTTCATTCGGAAGCCGGCCAGAACGCGCTGATCAACCTCTCGGTCAAGGACGAGCCGGCCCGCAAGGACCCGCGCCTGGTCGTGCTCAAGGAAGTCCAGCACCATCCCGTTTCCGGTTCCCCGATCCACGTCGATTTCCAGCAGATCTCGCTCACCGAGAAGACCCGCTTCACGGTGCCGGTCGTCCTCAAGGGCGACTCGATCGGCGTCAAGAACGACGGCGGCGTGCTCGAAGCGCCCGCGCGTGAGATCGTGGTCCGCTGCCTGGTCACCCAGCTGCCGGAGCACATCGAAGTCGACGTCACGAACCTGAAGCTCAACCAGTCCATCCACGTCGAGGACTTGAAGCTCGCGGCCGGCCTGGAGCTCATGAGCGATCCGCACGCGGTCGTCGCGCACGTCGCGGCGCCGTTCGTCGAGAAGACGGCTGAAGAGACCGCTGCCGCCGCCGGGACCGAGCCCGAGCGCATCGAGAAGCCGAAGAAGGAAGTTGAAGGCGAAGCGGCCAAGGCCGGTGACGCGAAAGCGGCGCCCGCCCCCAAGGCCGAGGAAAAGAAGAAGTAAGCGGACGGCCGGGACAGGGTCGGACGCCATGAAAGCGGTGTTCGGACTCGGTAACCCGGGAGCTCAATACCTCCGGACCCGCCACAACGCGGGTTACCGGGTGGTGGATGAGCTCATCGTCCGGGCGGGATGGGGTGAGGAGCGCGAAAAGCGCTCGACCCTCGGCGGACAGACGGTCCGCTACCGCTGTTCGGTGAAGGGGAACGACCTGGTGGCGATCAAGCCGCTGACCTTCATGAACGCTTCTGGCAGCGCGTTCATCGCGGCGTTGAAGGACTTCGGGATCGAAGCCGGCGATGCGCTGGTGGTCCTGGACGACATCAGCCTGCCGCTGGGAAAACTGAGGTTCAAGCCTTCCGGATCTTCCGGGGGCCAGAAGGGCCTCGAGCACATCTTGAACGTGTCCGGCACGGACCTGATCGCCCGTCTGCGCTTCGGCATCGCCGGAGAACAGCCAGCGGGGGACCTGGCCGCGTACGTGCTGGCCGAGTTCGGCAGGGAAGAAGAAAAAGTTTTGGAAGCGTCCATTGTCCGCGCCGCCGACGCTGTCAGCGTCTGGGCCCGGTCCGGGATGGACGAAGCCATGAATCGGTTTAACTAGAACGGGTTTAACGAAGGAGAAGCAGAGTGAATCAATACGAAGGTATGCTCATCATCAACACCGCGCTGGACAACGCGTCCCTGCGCAAGACCGTCGCCGACGTCCAGGACATCATCACCCGCGAAGGCGGACTGATCGTCAGCGTCGAGGAATGGGGCCGCCGCAAACTCGCGTACGAGGTCAAGAAGCACGCTGACGGGTACTACCTGCTGGTCAACTTCGACCTCGCGGGCGACAAAGTCGCGCGCGTCCGCAGCCTGTTCCTGCTCAACGAGTCGATCCTGCGCTTCCTGATCGTCATTCGCGTGCCCCGTCAGGCCGTGAGCGACAGACCCCAGGAAGAGGCCGGAGCGCACGCCGCCGCTTCGTACTAAACGGCACGTCAGTAAAAAGGAGCCGCCATGGCCAGTCTTAACCGCGTGATGCTGATCGGCAATCTGACCCGCGACCCGGAATTGCGCTACATTCCCAGCGGAACGGCGGTCACGTCGTTCTCGCTCGCCGTGAACCGCGTCTACAAGACGCCTTCCGGCGAAAAGAAGGAAGAGGTCAGCTTCATCCGCATCGTCGTCTGGGGCAAGATGGGTGAGACCTGCGCCGAATATCTCAAGAAGGGCAGCTCCTGCTTCGTCGAAGGCCGTCTGCAGAGCCGCAGCTGGGACGCGCCGGACGGTCAGAAGCGTTCGATCACCGAAGTGAACGCGCTGAACGTGCAATTTTTGGGCGGACGTCCGGGAGCCGGCCGTTCATCCGAGGAATACGGCGAGCCGCAGCACGCCGCGAGTTCCCAAGGTCCGTTGGAAGAAATTTCGCTCGACATGCCCACCGAGCCCCCCGCGGGCATCGGCGGAGATGTCGCGCCGTTCTAATTTGAAACAAGAGGAGAATCACAATGCCGCCATTTAAACGCGGCCGCGCGGCCGCGGCTAAGAACAAGAACAAGAAGAAGAAGGTCTTCCGTAAGAAGATCTGCAAATTCTGCACGGACAAGATCTTCGTGATCGATTACAAGGACACCCCCCGTCTTCAGCGGTTCCTGACGGAAAAGGGCAAGATCATTTCGCGCAAGATCAACGGCAGCTGCACCGGTTGTCAGCAGGACCTGACCGCAGCGATCAAGCTTGCGCGAGAGATCGCGCTTCTGCCGTACGCGGCCAACTAAGCCCGACGGAAACAAGGAGACGAAAATGAAAGTCATTCTGAATCAGAACGTCGAGAACGTCGGCTCGGTCGGCGACGTCGTGAAGGTGTCCGATGGGTTCGCGCGCAACTACCTCATCCCTCAGGGCTGGGCGGCCACCGCGACCGAAGCGAACATCCGCGTCATCGCGCTCAAGCAGGCCAAGGCCATCGAGCAGGAGAAGGAAGCCAGGGGCAAGGCTGAAGAGATCGCCAAGCGCGCCCGCACATTGCAGGTCGCGATCGAAGCGACCGTCGGTGACGACGGCAAGCTCTTCGGGTCCGTGACCTCCTCCGAGATCGCCGACAAGCTCGCCGAGCTTGGCGTCACGATCGACAAGAAGCACATCCGC
>CAZHID010000037.1:0-12938 GCA_964532445.1 uncultured Planctomycetia bacterium
CCCAGGACCGCGCCGAGCGCGATCTCCGCCGGATGGGTGTTGGATTGGAGGACTTGGAAAAGCCGGATGGTTTGTCGGATCACGTGCAAATTATAACATGACCCCATCTTCGCGCCTTCACGGGACCGAGTGAGGTTCATCCAGGTTTCCGGGAGGTGTAGGGTTTTAGGTCCGCGACGAATTTGTCGTGACCACCTGGAACGATGCCTACGATTCATCTTTGGGACCTTGCTGGCGGTTTCCGTTCATGGAGCCGCTCCGGGCTTTGCGGCGGATGAAGATTCGGCTGTGGCGCGGAACCTTTATGTGAAGCCTTTGACGCACCGGGAGAGCCCTCCCGGTTACCGCAACAAGCCCCTTCAGTACAATCCGGAGCCCCGCGGGTTCCGCGACAACCCTCGCCACTGGTCGCTGCAGCCGCTGGGTTACCGCGAAAAGCCCATCCCGCAACTGGACGAGCCGCGCAACGGCGCCGAGAACCCCTACAATTTTGTGAGCCGCGACGCGATCACGGTCGCTAACACGGACGAAGCGCTTAAGACGCCCCCTGATCAGCTCATCATCGCCAATCTGGATCCGGACCTGCGCATCCCGACGACCAGTGCCGAGGAAACGATCCTTGAGGACAAGGTCGAGGCCCGCAATCCCGGATACAAGGGGATCAACCCCCCGAGCAAGGCCAGACTGCAGAACTTTCAGTAACCGCCCGCGTTCGCTTGTGGCATAATGACCCCTCCAAATTGAACCCATGACGACGACCTCCCCAACCCTCAACGACAAAAATCTGGTCTGGATGGACCTCGAGATGACGGGTCTCGATCCCGAAAAGGAACGCATCATCGAGATCGCGGTGATCGTCACGGACGGCGAGCTCAACGTGATCGCCGAGGGGCCGGACCTCGTGGTGCACCAGCCCGTCAAACTTCTCAAGGCGATGGACGAGTGGAACCAGACCCAGCACGCCAAGTCCGGTCTCATCGAAAAGGTGAAGGCGTCCAAGATCTCCGAGGAAGAAGCCGAGCGCCGCGTCCTGGAATTCATCAGCAAGCATGTCGGCCCCAAGGTCTCGCCTCTCTGCGGGAATTCCATCCACCATGACCGGCGTTTCCTGATCAAGTACATGCCCAAGCTCAGCGAGTACTTGCACTACCGCCACGTGGACGTCACGACCGTCAAGGCGCTGGTCCAACGCTGGTACCCTTCGACCCGGCGCTACATCCAGAAGAAAGAAAAACACCGCGCGCTCAATGACGTCAAAGAATCGATCGCTGAGCTCAAATATTTGAGGGAGCACTACTTTGTTAAACGGTGAAGTCCGTCCGTGGGGCAATTATCAGGTCCTGCATATCGAAGAAACTTTCCAGGTCAAACGCGTCGAAGTGAATCCCGGCCAGCGCCTGAGCTATCAGCTTCATCATCGCCGCGGTGAAAAGTGGACGATCGTCACGGGAACCGGCACGGTCACGCTCAATGACCGGGAGTTTCCGATCGGACCCGGTTCGGTCGTCGCGATCCCCGTCGAGACCAAGCACCGCATCCACAACACCGGCTCCGATCCGCTCGTCTTCGTCGAGGTCCAGCTCGGCGATTATTTCGGCGAAGACGACATCGTCCGCTTCTCCGACGACTACAACCGCGTCTAAGACGCGCTTTTCCCTCTCCAAAACACCTCTCCCTGATTTGAGATTAGCTCAAATCTACCCTATATCTTGGGTTGATTTGTTCGTTTAACCACTACATATATTGACTTTATAATTGTGCAGCGCTAGGATTGCGCCGTAGTACCCAAAACCGGGAGAAAAATCTGAATGTCCAAACAACTCGCGTTGTACGGATTTGTCCGCCGCAAAGATGGTCTGCGCATCCGGCCTGAAGGGGTCGATCGGGGCCGCTGCTCGCTTTTTTACAGCGGCACGGATTCCGCCGCGGTCGTTTCGTGGGTGAAGGACAAGGAGTTCCAGCCCAATCCCACCGACATGATGCGTCATGAGGAAGTGGTCCAAAAAATATTCGACAAGCAGACGATCCTGCCCGCGAAGTTCCCCAAGATCATCACCGTCGAGGCCCTTGAGCGCAGCATGGAAGAAATGGAAGGGGACTTGAAGAAAGTCCTCCAGCGGATCGTCTATAAGAACGAGTATCACATCCGCGTGATCATGACCGAGCCCGCGGCCGAAGAGCCTCAAGTCGGCAGGTACAACGAGATGTCCAAGTTCATCATGGAGAATTCCTCGCGGTACAAGTACAAGCACTACTTTCCGCTGTTGACCAAGGAAGCCAAGGAAGCCGAGTTCGTGGACTACGCCGAGACGGTGGTCCGTCACATCTCTCAGAAACTCTGCATCGAGACCACGTACTGGCGGGGAAAAAGTTTCCTGTCCGAAAAAGTCCTGCTGGATTCGTATTTCTGGGTCCGCAAGCACAAGACCGAGATCTTTCAGAATTGCATCAAGGACCTCAAAAAATTCTACCCCAACCTGAAGTTCAGCGTGCTGGGGCCGAACGCGCCGTTCAACTTCGTCCAGCTGGAGTTCGTGGAGAACTTATGATGACGCTTTTTCTCCGCCGCGGCTTCGCCTGGAAATTCGCCTTCGCCGCCGCGTACTGTCTCTTCATGATCGTCGTCTGACGCGGGCCGGTCAGGACCATCCACCATGTGCGGGATCTTCGGTTACGTCGGCCGCAAAGAAGCGGTCCCCATCCTCCTCAAAGGCCTTTCCCGGCTCGAATACCGCGGGTATGATTCCGCGGGCATCGCCGTCCTGAACGGCGGTTCGCGCCTGTCCGTGCGCAAGAAGAAGGGCAAGGTCAAGGAGCTCGCGGCGTCAATGGCCTCCGCCAAGAACGCTCCGCACGGTTCCATCGGTCTTGGTCATACCCGCTGGGCCACGCACGGCGCGCCCGACGACCGCAACGCCCATCCCCACCTTGACGCCGCCGAGGAGCTCGCCGTCGTCCACAACGGCATCATCGAGAATTACGCGGAGCTCAAGGAAAAGCTCAAGGCCGAAGGCTACAAGTTCCGGTCCGACACGGATTCGGAGGTCCTCGCTCACCTCGTCGAGAAATACTACCGCAAGACGCGCGACGTCAAAGAGGCGCTGCGGATGGCCGTTTCCAAGGCGCGCGGGTCCTACGCGATCGGCGTCATCCATGTGAACGAGCCGGGCAGGATCACCGCGACGCGCGTCGACAGCCCGCTCGTCCTCGGTGTCGGCAAACATGAGAATTTCATCGCGTCGGACGTCTCCGCGATCCTCGAGCACACCCGGGAAGCCGTCTCCATCGAGAACGGCGAGATCGTCGTGATCGACGAGGGCTCTTACCGGCTGACCGACGCGGCCGGCAAGCCGATCAAGCGCGCGCCGAGACATGTCGAGTGGAACGTGACCGAGGCTGAGAAGCAGGGCCACGACCATTTCATGATCAAGGAGATCTTCGAGCAGCCCGGCATCCTTGAGGGGCTGATCCAGAAGCGGGTCCGCAAGTCCGCGGTCCGCTTCGACGAGCTCAAGATCCCGAAGGCCCGGCTCGCGAAGCTCAAGAACGTCCAGATCGTCGCCTGCGGGACGTCGTTCCACGCGGGACTCGTCGGCAAATACATCCTGGAGACGCTCACGCCGCTGAGCGTCTCGGTCGACAATTCCTCCGAGTTCCGTTACCGCGACCCCAAGGTCGACCGGTCGAGCCTCGTGATCCTGATCTCGCAGTCGGGCGAGACGGCCGACACGCTCGCCGCGCTGCGCGAGGCCAAGAAGCGCGGCGCTCATACGCTCGCGATCGTGAACGTGCTGGGCAGAATGATTTATGGTGAGGCGTACGGCGTGATCTACACGTACGCGGGGCCTGAGATCGCCGTCGCTTCCACCAAGGCTTACACCGCCCAGCTCGCGGCGCTCTATTCATTGGCGTTCCACCTGGGGCTCGACGTGTTCACGCCCAAGACGCCCAAGCGGCGCGCGGAGCTTTTGGCGCTTCTGAACGAGTTCAGGAAGATCCCGGGAGCGATGAGCGAATTTTTGGAAGAGTACAAACTCGATAAGGCCAACTGGGACGAGAATTGCCGGGTGTACAACCGCCGGTACCACGAGTCGCTCGAGCGGTATTTCAGGACCGCTCCGGCCAAACGCAAGCGCGCGCCGAACGCTTTTTTCATGTACCTCGGACGGAACGTCAATTATCCGACCGCGCTCGAAGGCGCCCTCAAGCTCAAGGAGATCGCCTACATCTCCGCCGAAGGTTATGCCGCCGGCGAGATGAAGCACGGCCCGATCGCGCTGATCGACGAGAACCCGTGGGTCGTCTGCATCGCGGTGGATTCGCCGACGTACGAGAAGATGGTCTCGAACATCGAGGAGATCAAGGCCCGCGGCGGCATGATCACCGCGATCGTCACCAAGGGCAACGAGGCGATCAAAAAACTCGGGCTCTATCTTTATATCGAAGTGCCCAAGGTGTCGGAGTTCTTCTCGCCGCTCGTCGTGGTGCTGCCGCTGCAGCTCATCGCGTACCATGTGGCCAAAGAGTACAAGGAAGAGATCGACCAGCCCCGCAACCTCGCCAAGTCCGTCACCGTCGAATGATGTCAGGGGTCCTGACGCTCGTCGCCACCCCGATCGGAAATCTCAAAGACCTGAGCCCGCGCGCCGTCGAGGCGCTTGCCGCCGCGGACCTCATCGTTTGTGAGGATACGCGCCACAGCGGAAGACTCCTGGGCCAGCACGGGATTTCGAAGCCCATGCTCGCGCTGTTTCAGGGCAAGGAGCGGTCGGACGGCAAGAACGTCGCTCTCATCACTGACGCGGGGATGCCGGCGATCCAGGACCCGGGGTTCCTGCTGGTGCGCGCGGCGGTGGAAAAAGGCGTCACGGTCACCGCGGTGCCCGGACCGTGCGCGATGATCATGGCGCTGGCCATTTCGGGCCTGCCGACCGACCGTTTTTTATTCGAAGGTTTTTTACCGCCCAAGGAAGGCGCCCGCCGCCGGCGTATCGAGACCTGGAAAGAACTGGAATGCACGGTCGTGATCTACGAGTCCGTCTACAAGATCAAACGCACCCTCGCGGATATCGAGACGGTGCTTGGCGACGTGCGGGTCGCCGTCGCCCGCGAACTCACCAAAAAATTCGAAGAAGTCGTCCGCGGCCGCGTCTCCGAGGTCCGGGCGGTGTTCGAGGCCAAAGAGCCTCAGGGCGAGTTCGCGGTCGTCATCGAGCCCGTCTCCAAGCATCCATAACCCTGCCTTTACCCGCTATAACCACGTTTTGGTTCGACCATCTTTCAGATGGTCCACGTTCTTCTCGACCCCGATTCTTTTGTTATAATTAATAAATAATTAATAAACTTGAAAGCCTTTAATAGCTAATGTATACATTCATCAGGAGCCTGATAGATGAAAAATGCGGAACTGATCATTAAAGGGAAGGGTGTCCCCGCGCCTGCCGTTCGGCGCGCGGCATGGGGGTGTTTGAGGTCTAACCGGGGCACGAGCCTGGTGGAGATCCTGGTCGCCTCGGGGATCGCGCTCATCGTGTTCGCGTCCATCCTGTCGACGGTGATGGGGATCTCCGCGATGACCATTCTCGCCAGACACTACACGCAGGCGATGCACGTGGTGCGCGGAGAAGCGGAAGAGCTCAAGGGCATCGCGTTCGACGACATCGTCAACGCGAACAGCCAGGTGTCTTTTGACGCGGGACCGGACAACGTGTTCGGGACCTTGGACGACCTCACCGGAACCCTCCAGGTCGCGGTCCGTGACGCGCTGGACATGGATGCCGACAACAACACGGTCGAGACCACGATCGACGTGAACGGGGACGGGGTGAACGATTGCCTGGATTTCCCGGCATGCACGGACCCTTACGCCAAGCCGGTCAGGATCACGTTCACCTGGAACGAGAGGCTGTGGAGCATCAACAAGAATTTGACCGTGTCGCTCGACACGCTGGTGGCGCAATGAAGCGCCTTAGGGACCGTTCGGGGATGACCCTGCTCGAGGCGATGTTCGCACTGCTTTTGACCGGCATGATCTGCGCGGCTCTTTGGGGCGTTACGACGTTCGTGGAGAAGCTGCGCGCGCAGGACGAGATCCGGATGGAGATGACGGACAAGGCGCGCCTCGCGATGGAAAAGATGCTCTGGGGGTTCAAGCCCGACAACGACCCGAACGCTCAGCGTGATGGGATCCGCGAGGCGGCGAGCTTCGCGATCCAGGACGGGGGAACGCGGCTCTCCTTCACCGACCCGGACGGCGTGACGCGGCAGTTGCGATTGAACGGGACGGCCGTGGAGTACACCGAACCGAATCTGCCTCAAGGGTGGGAAACGGTCTACGCGCCGCCGGCGGGAGCGGACGCGCAAACGACTTTGATGTTCAGGAACTCGAATGATTCAGCCGACGTGGTGGTCGTGGAGCTCGTGATCGGACGCCGTGTCCGGGAAAGGTGGTTCTATGCATCCCTGCAATCCAAGGTCCTGGTCCGCAACTAGACCGCTGCGCAGCCGCTCGGGGCTGGCGTTCCCGCTCGTCATGGCGGTGACGCTGATCGCGAGCGTTGAGCTGGCGTCGCTGGGCCTCTACGCGGCCAATCAGGTCGGTCAGATCCGGCGGAACGAGACCCACATGAAGACGTTCTACATGGCCGAAGCCGCCGCGCAAAAGGCGGCCGCGCAGGTGCGGCTCCACATCAACACCTTGGCGACGATCCCGGACGTGGCGGAACTGGCCGCGATGGAGCTGGAAGTGCCGGGCACATCCGGCAGTTTTACCGTGCTCAACTACGCGATCGAGCAGGGCAACCTGACCCAGGGGACCACGCTCAGTGAAGGTGATTACGAGGGGTTGCGTGCCGATACGCAGAGCATCAACATCACCGCGCAGGTCAGGGGTCCTTTGGCGAATTCGACGCCCGTGACCGTCCAGCAGGAGATCCAGATCCAGCAGATCCCGGTGTTCCAGTTCGGCGTTTTTTATGACAACGACCTCGAGATCCTGCCCGGCGCGACGATGACGTTCTCAGGCCCGGTCCACACCAACGCTGATCTGTACCTGGAGACCAGCGCGTCGCTCACCTTCAACTCCGGCATCACGGCCGCGGGATCGATCCACCATGGCCGGAAGGATTCCTCCGCGCTTGCGACGGGCAACATCTACATCAAGGACGCGGATTCGGCGGACCAGAACATGAAGCTCGACGACGGCACTTGGCTGGATTCTTCGCACGAGGACTGGCTGAACGATTCACAGACGCGATGGGATGAGAACGTGAAATCCGAGGTGCACAACACACGCGATCTCACGCTCCCTCTCCCCGTCTCCGAGAACCTGAACACGATCATCAAACGCCGGGCGGCGGACGATTCGGAATCTGACGTCCAGCAGAAGCTCGACTACAAGGCCCAAGTGCGGCTGATCGACGGTCAGATCAAGGACAAGAACGGGGCCACGCTCAACTTCAACTATTGCTCGACAGGCGGTCTCTTGGCCAGCTGCGCCGCGGCGAACATCGTGAAGCCGATCGTGTTTCCGAGCCAGACCTTCAGCGGTACCTGCAACAGCTCGTCGCACTTCAAGGACGTTCGGGAGAACAAGTGCGTCAAGGCGACCGAAGTGTACATCGACAAGCTCAACCTGAGCCCGACGTACATCGCGCTCAAGAACGCCAACCCGTCGGGCATCGTGATCTATCACTCCGATCTCAGGAACAGCTCGTCGGGCACCTACCGCGACGCGATCCGGATCCAGAACGGCGGGCAGTTCCTCGGCAACACGACGATCGCGTCCCAGAACCCTGTGTACGTTAAGGGGCATCTCAACAACACCAACAAGAAGAATGTCGGCATCATCGGGGATTCGATGAACATCCTTTCGACCAGCTGGTCCGATACGAACAGCACCGCGGCTCTGGGATCGAGGACCGCGGCCAATACGACCGTGAACGCGGCCGTGATCGCCGGCAACACCGAAACGACCACCGGACATTACAACGGCGGCTTCGAGAACATCCACCGCTTCCTCGAGAACTGGAGCGGCAAGACGGTCACGTTCTCAGGCTCGGTGGCCGTGCTCTACAACAGCGCGCAAGCGACCGGAGCCTGGGGAAAGTCCGATGTGTACAACGCCCCCAACCGCAACTGGGGCTATGACACCGCATTTTCCGGTGCGGGCGCGACCGTTCCCGGCTTTCCCAACGTCATCAATCTCACCAAGGGCGAGTGGCGCCAGGATACTTAATATCAGCAAGTCTTGAAAAGCATTTAATATCAATGTATACACTTGGTCAGGGTCTTGGAAGTCGACAACCTGACGGGGGTGACTATGGCGCCGGGCAGTTCAAGCAAGTTTTTTTCCGACCATAAGCTGGTTTGGTTTCTCGCCGCGCTGGTCAGCCTCCATTTATTCCAGTCAGCGGTCGCTTTTGCGGACCTGATCCCTTCCGACGCGTCCGGGCGGCCCGATGGTGTTTCGATCGAGGCCCGGCTGGGTCCTGAGGGTCAATGGGAAGCATCGGCCGCAGATGCATCCGCGGACCCCGGGCTTTGGGACCGGGCCGTTTCATGGGCCCGCGAACAGCTCACCCAGAGCGACGACACTTTTTTCGACTCCCGCACGATCAGTTCGACCTACGATGACCTGTGGTGGCTCAAGTCCGTTCGGGCCCCTGAAGCATGGGACCTTTCCACGGGCAGCGGCGTCACGGTCGCCGTGGTGGACACCGGTATCGACTACGGCCATGAGGACCTTGCCGGGAACGTTTGGACGAATTCCCGCGAGATCGCCGGCAACGGCATCGATGATGACGGCAACGGGTATGTCGACGACTGGCGCGGTTGGGACTTCGCCAACGGAGACAACGACGTGATGGACGACAACGGACACGGCACGCACGTCGCCGGGATCATCGGCGCGCTCAAAGACAACGGCAAGGGCATCGCCGGTGTCGCTCCGAACGCCAAGATCCTCGGCATCAAAGTTCTCGATAAGTCCGGTTCCGGCGATCTGGGGAATGTCGTTAAAGGCATCCGGTACGCGGCCGACGCCGGCGCGCGCGTCATCAATCTGTCATTAGGCGCGGTCTTCACGTACTCCCTGAACTTCATCAAGGCGATCGACACCGCTTTTTATAACGCCGTCCTCAAACCCATCCACGACGCCATTTTGTACGCGTCGGGCAAGGGCTCCGTTGTGGTCGCTTCATCGGGCAATTCGAGTGTGGACGTGAACCGGTCCGCGCCGGCGGGCTTCACCGAAACGATCAGCGTCGGCGCCACGACCCCTACGGGAGGCAAGGCGTACTTTTCGAACACCGGCTCGACGCTGGACCTCAGCGCGCCGGGCTGGGACATCCTTTCCCTGCGCGCGGCCGGCACGAACCTCGGCACCGCCGCGGGCGCCGGCTACACGCGCGCGAGCGGCACATCCATGTCGGCGCCGGTGGTGAGCGGCGTGATCGCGCTCCTGCTCGCGCAGGACCCCACGCTGAACCTCGCGGGGATCGAACGGCGGCTCAAATTCTCGGCGAAAGACCTGGGCGCCATGGGCTTCGACACGTCGTTCGGTAACGGTCAGGTCGACGCGTTGACCGCGATCACCCATGATTACTACGCGGATGGAAAAGTGAAGACGCGCTGGCTTCTGGACACGGATGCCGCCGGCATGGTGCGGTATGACTACGACACGAACGGCAAGGTCGTCTCGTCGACGGGCGCTGACGGTAAAAAGCATTTTTATGACGCCAAGGGCGACCGGATCGAGCGGCATGCCAGCGGCCGGATCAAGTCGCGGTTGGACGCGGTGACCGGCATGTTGTACGAATATCTGGACGAGGACCTGGACGGCAAGGGCTCTCAGCGCGTGTCACGGACGACGTCCGCGGACGGGACGGTGGAAAGTTACCTTTACTGGGGTTCGACCATCATCCTTAAACAGGTGAAGACCGAGAAGAACGGGGTGTTGGTCCGGGTCCGGCTGATGGACGAGTCGGGCCGTGTCCGCGTCCGCACGGACTACCAGGGTTCCGCCAAGACCGAGACGACGTATCACGCGTCAGGGGCCGTCCGGCAGGTCTCCGTGTGGAGCGGCGCCGAACGTGTCTCGGTGAAGCGTTATTCGGCTTCCAGCGTGATCGAATACGAAGCGCTTTATGCCGCCGGGAAGATCGACCGGGAGAATTTTTATGACGCTCAAGGCCGGCTGATCCGCGTTAAATCGCATTCCGAGAAGGCGCAAGGCGCCTCCCAGGACAATGTCGTCACGACGTCCTACGCGTACTGGGGTTCGTCGGACCGCCTGCAGTCCGTTCAGACACAGGTGGGCTCCAAAGTGACAAGTGTGAAGCGCTATGACGCCAAGGGCGGCCTCGTATCGAGCGTGGAGACGGAGGGGAACCGGAAGACCGAGACGCTTTATTGGGCTTCGGGCAAGCCCAGGCAAGTGGTGACCTGGGAGGGATCGTCCCGGGTCTCACAGGCGGAGTATTATTCGTCCGGGGTGATGAGCTACCTGATCCTGTTCAAGAAAAATCAACCTGTGTCCTTGACCGTCTATCAGATGAGCGGCAAACCGCTGTACACGTACACCTACCCGGCCGCGCTGCTGCGCCGCTGATCAGGCCCGTCTGACCCGGACGCTGATGTGCACGGGCTTGAAATACCGGACTTCATCCTTATACTCTAATCATGACTCAACAATTCTGTATGTCTCTCTCCAGCCGTTCCGAATCGCTTTGTTTTGTCACCTTGTTAAAACCTTTAAAAGTCGGCTATGAGACGCTCTAAATCCATCCGATTCCTAGTTGCTTTGTTCCTGATCCTCCTCCAGATCCAACCGGACGCCTTCGCCCAGTCCCGCTTTTCCTCCAAGAAAAAGTCGAGCCCTCACTCCGTTGACGAAAAGCGTCTCATCTCCCGTGACGAAGCCATCCGTCAGATGAACTTAAAGCTCGATGACCAGGCCGCGGGGTTCACCCAAGCTGAGCAAAGAATGATCCAGCGCTTAAGGAATAAACCCAAGGACAAAGAGCCTCTGGATGCCGGTAAAAAAACAGGTGAACACGCCGAAGCCGCTTCTGCTATGGCGCTCTCCACGGAACCCTACGCCGACCTCTCAAGCCTCTCAAGCCTCAACATCAACCCCGCTGAAGGCCTGCTTCAGACCCAGGTCCTTCCGGCTTCCAATATCCAGGACATCACATCGGCCATCTCCACCAATTCCGTCCCATCCCTTATAAGGTCCAACGACCCCTACTACGACTACATGTGGTGGCACCAGGCCGTCCATGCGACAGAAGCCTGGGAGTTCGGGACCGGAGAAGGCGTGGTCGTGGCCGTCGTGGATACGGGAGTCGACATCCTGCATGAGGACCTGACCCGGAACATCTGGACCAACCAGGGTGAGGTGAACGGCGACGGCATCGACAATGACCACAACGGCTATGTGGACGACTACTACGGCTGGAACTTCGTCTCAAGCACCAACAACATCCTGGACGACAACGGACACGGCACCCACGTCTCAGGCATCATCGCCGCCACCGCCGACAACAACATCGGTATCGCGGGCATCGCGCCCAACTCCAAGATCCTGCCGGTGAAGGTGGCGAATAATCAAGGCGCATCCACTTATAAGCTCGTGTTGCAGGGCATCAAATACGCCGTGGACATGGGGGCGGATGTGATCAATGTGTCGATGGGAGAATTGCTGATGGGTTCGAAAGGCTTGTTCGACGGCCAGATGGGACCGACTCCGAATTACGTCGATCAGGGAGGCAATAACGGGATCACTCCAGGTGAATACAACAATTCCGCCGAGATGCGCGAGTGGGCTGAGAAGAAACGTGAGATCGAGGACATGATCAGTTACGCGGATCAGCACGGCGTTCTCATCGTATTTGCCGCGGGAAATGACGCGCAGCCGGTCAACGCGAGCGCGTTTCCCGTTTCATCCGACAACCGGTCGGCGATGGTGGTCGGCGCGATGGACCCCTCAGGGAACAAAGCCTCTTTTTCCAATTATGGAATGATCCAATGGGACGCGTTCGAGTACCGTAACGGCGGCGCTTGGGCCGGAGGTCAATACCAGCGATCCTTCTCGGCGGGCCTGATCGATCAAGACTCGACGATGTGGTACCTCGAGGGCGCCGATCACGAGCGGCAAAACGGCTCTATCGGACAGTACTATTCGGGGACTTCTTCGTCGTCCTACACCGGCGTGGCTCCCGGCACCGACATCTTGAGTCTCAGGGCCGGCGGAACGTCGTTCGGCACCGGTTTTGAAGGCGGGAGCTATGCCTACGCTTCGGGAACTTCCATGTCAGCTCCTATCGCGGCGGGGATCGCGGCCCTCTTGATGGGTGCCCGACGCTACGCCGGGCTCCGCGGTGAGTTCGAAGCGTACCGGCCATACGATTATTGGTCTGGCACGGCCGGCCGCAACCCGTTCACGGATGAATTGCTCAATCTGTACACTCCCTGGGGTCCGTATGACGTGCGTAACATCATGTCCTGGGCGGCCCAGGACCTGCTGAGGTCCTCCGGCAATGTGTACGGCCGTGAAGGATACGACCTTTTTACCGGATACGGGATGTTCGATGCCTTGAGCTCGATGTCCCAGATGAAGGATGGAGATGGGAATCTCCTTTGGCGGATCCTGAGCGCTCCGGACGAGGACGGCGCCACAGGCTTCATCTACCTCCCTAAATATTTGCACCCGGAAAGCAACAGGCCCGCGACCGATTATCCCACCCATGTGCTTTACGCGGATGGAACGGTCATCGCCACCTCTTGGGCCACGATCGACACCACCGATGACGGATACAATAATCCGGACCTCGTCCGCAAAGATTCCGAGGTCGTCTATCGCCGGGTCGACTCCGCGCCCGCCAATACGCCTGATTATTATCTGTTAAGCGAGACCACATATTCAGAGACCGGGGCGG